>DBWC01000025.1:1908-2087 GCA_002308615.1 Clostridiales bacterium UBA1248 | reverse complement strand
TCGTAGTCAATCGGCAGCTTGTCCTCCTCGCCCGAGTTGTCGAGCGTAAGCGACACCTGCGCGAAACTCGACGGCTTTCTCGTCTCCGAGCCGCCGAAAATGATATCCTCCATTTTCGTTCCGCGTATGTTTCTTGACGATACCTCGCCCAAGACCCAGCGCATGGCGTCCGCGATATT
>DBWC01000025.1:805-1824 GCA_002308615.1 Clostridiales bacterium UBA1248 | reverse complement strand
AGAGTGGTCTTTTCCGGGAATGATTTGAAGCCCTGTAATTCGATTGATTTTAAATACATTATCTTCCGATGATCTCCGCCGTATACGGCGGTATGTCCTTTTCTTCAAATTTTATGTTTTTTATGCCGAACTGCGCGCACAGCCGCAGTTTGTTTTCTTTTTTATGCCCGGCGGCGCGTGATATATGGCCTTTCGGCACGGCTATCACGACCGGTCCCGTCGCGTTTTCGGATAAAAGCTTTGAAAACAGTCTGTAATATATCAAAGAATCGCACCGCTCGCCTATCGCCTCGTCGTAGCCGCCGCAGGCTATCTCGTCCCCGTCCGTGAGCCCTTCGTTTGCCTGTAAGCCCACGCGTATCGTCGGGACGCCGTGCTTTATAAAAACTTCCTTTACGTCAGCCGTTCTTTTTATCAGCTCGTCAAGCGTGTACGGCTCGTACGCGCCCGCCTTTGCCATATAAGCAAGCTCCGTATCTTTAAAAACGACTATCGGATAGATCCTTGCTCCGTCCGCGTATTTACAGATATCCTCCGCGGTCTGTATTTCGGACTCGGCCGACGCGCCGGGAAGTCCCGTCATCATCTGACCAATTAGAGAAAATCCCGCGTCCTTTATCATTTTCATTGCCGCAAACGACTGAGCCGCCGTATGACCTCTTCTGCATTTTGACAGAACAGTATCGTCCGTTGACTGTATGCCGAGCTCAACGGTCTTTACGCCGTATTTTTTTAAAATGCAAAGGATCTCTTCGTTTATGTAATCGGGTCTCGTGGAACAGCGCAGGGAAGAGACGACGCCTTTTTCTATGTAAGAATACCCGAGCTTAAGCAGTCTTATCATCAGTTCGCGGTCAATGCCCGTAAACGATCCGCCGAAAAACGCGATCTCCGCGTCGTCACCCGGCTTAAGCGTAGTAACAGCTTCGTCTATGCTGTCCTTTACGCCGTCCTCGTCAAACGTTAAATGCTCCGTGATCTTTCTTTGATTGCAGAAAACGCAGTCGTTCGGACAGCCT
>DBWC01000025.1:439-765 GCA_002308615.1 Clostridiales bacterium UBA1248 | reverse complement strand
ACCAGCGCGTCGTGCGCCGCCGCCTGCTCCGCGGCGCGTTTGCTTCTGCCCGATCCGCGGCCGACGATATTGTTCTGATACTTTACCGTCATGTAAAAAGTTTTATTGTGATCCGGTCCTTCTTCTTTTTCAAGCTCGTATTCGACGAATTCTCCGGATTCTTTCTGTATGAACTGCTGCAGAAGCGACTTATAGTCTTTTGTTTTGACGGACGTTTTTTCTATCTGCGGGACGAGCAGGGGATATAAGAACTTCTCCGCCGCCTCGCGTCCTCCGTCAAGGTATATCGCGGCTAAAAGCGCCTCGAACGCGTCCGCTATTATGGA
>DBWC01000025.1:278-403 GCA_002308615.1 Clostridiales bacterium UBA1248 | reverse complement strand
TCCTCGCCTTTGCCGACGTAAAGCGCCTCGCCTAAACCGATCTGTCTGCCGAGCGCGGAGAGGGATTCTTCACATACCGCCGCCGCGCGCATTTTCGTAAGCGTTCCCTCGGGCACGTTTTTGTA
>DBWC01000025.1:0-239 GCA_002308615.1 Clostridiales bacterium UBA1248 | reverse complement strand
AGTATCGCGTCGCCGAAAAATTCAAGACGTTCGTTGTACTTCAGCTTTTCGCCGCCCGATCCGTGCTCGTTTGCATACGACGAATGCGTCAGAGCCTCGATAAGAAGCCCCTCGTTTTTAAAATCGTATTTGATTGTCTCACAAAATCTTTTGTTTGTCATTACACCTTACCAAAATAGGAATTATGGTGTCGCCTCTCGGCGACGTTTGGGGCTCCCCCACCCCCCTGACCGCCCCAA
>DBWC01000003.1 GCA_002308615.1 Clostridiales bacterium UBA1248 | reverse complement strand
CCGTTTTTCAAGTCATATATGTCAAAGGAGGTGGAGAGATGGACAAAAACGAGTTTTCCGAGCGCGTTCAGGCGAAAAGAAAAGAGCTTTTCGCGGCGGCGCTTTCCGTGGTGCGCAACACGGAGGACGCGAAAGACGCGGTGTCGGAAGCCGTAGCGTCGGCGTGGGCGAATCTGCATAAGCTGAAAGACGATTCCAAATTCGACGCATGGCTGCTCAAAGCCGTTTACAATGAAGCTAAGGATATTTATAAAAAGAACCGTGCGTACGCGGATATATCCGAGCTGTCGGAGGCGTTTTCAAGCGGAGCGGAGCTTGAAAACATAGAATTCTTTGACATAATATCCCGCTGCGGCTTTGACAAGACCACTCACCAGATACTTATCATGCGCTTTGTGTATGATTATACGCTCGAGCAGACGGCGTCCGGTATGGGAATACCGCTCTCCACGGCTAAGACGAAATATTACAGGGCGCTGAAAAAACTTTCTCAAACGGAGGGTATAAAATGAAAAACGGCGATTTCAATAAGACCGAAGAGCTGCTTCAAAAGCGCTTTGACGGCGTAAAAAACGATATTAAAGATCCCGGATTTATAAATATCAAATATAAAGAAAAAGAAAATAAAGAGAGCTTTTTTAAAAAACCGGCGGTATACGCGGCGGGGCTCGTGCTCGTTGCCGTGCTCGTCTGCGGGGGCACGTTCATCGGACTCAAACTGCTTGAAAGAATAGGCGCGCAGAACGTCGCTTCGTCAAGCACACCGTCTATAAACGAAAACAGCGAAACGGTCGTCAACAATTCGGATGTGACGGAAGAAACAGAAGAAAATAAAGGATACTATCCCGTATATCTGAAGATCGAATGCGGCGGAAAAAGCGAATACCCGCAGTCGTATATGCGGTGGGAAAGCGTAAACGACGGTGAGAATGAAAACATCAAGTATGCGAGCGGGACTAACAGCGAGTACAGAGACCTGGACAACGTCATCATATTTGAATCCGCCGTTTTAGGCTTTCAATGGTATTATACGCCGGAAGACGGTATGGAAGCGACCGTAAAATGCCGCTTGGCGGGTGAAGAAGAACTTTTTGATATTGGCGATATACAAAGTATCCTCGGGGGCTGTGCCCGCGGAAACACTTACAGGCTTATTGCCGTTGCAGAATTTAAAAGCGTGTCAGACGGCGTGACGCGCGAGGGCTGTTACGAATACCCGTTTGATTTTTATTACATTGACGATTCCGAATCCGCGGGATATCTGTGGGAAACGGAAGTAACGACCGGACCGGAGGAAACGACCGTGCCGGAAGAAACGACCGGGTCGGAGGAAACGACGGATATAACACCGCCAAAAGGGAAGCCTCCCGTTTATTTAAAAGTTTTTGACGCAAACGAGATCATTTATCCGGACGCATACGGGTTCTGTGACACGGAAGGCGCGAAAAACGTACCCGTCCTGCATTATGACGGAAGTGATATCGATATTGCTTACGTGCAGCCGTCCGGCAGATGTTACGTCGGTTACAGACGTTACGGCAGTGATGAGGAAGAACATATCTCCGTTGATTATATCAACGACTATCTTAAGCACGCGCATACCGGTAACTACCGCTTTATTGTCAACTTCAGTATCGAAACAGGCGATGAAATTATCGGTTACGATTATCCGTTTGACGTGGAAGTGCTGATAAAGGAGGTCACGACAGGACCGGAGGAAACGACCGGACCGGTTCTCAACGATCCGGAGACCCCGGACCTTAAGGTGAAAGTGACCTGCGGCGCAAAAACGATAGAACCCGACGCGTACGCCGCATACGGCGGAGGTGTTGATGAAGATCCCGCGTATATGTCGGATAAAGTCCCTTATATAACGTACGTAAACGACGGCTTGAAGGTCGAATATGACGAAAAATACGTTACAAACGTCGTATACGGTATAGATCTCTGGAGCCGGATTTACGATTTAGACGGATTGAACGATCATCTGAAAAAAGCCGCGGAAGGCACGTACAGAATAGTCGTGCATATTGAACGCGAAACGCATGACAAATACGGGAACATTTTTAAATCAGCGTACGATTATCCGTTTGACGTTGAAGTGCTGAGAAAGGAAGAAACGACCGGAGCAGATACGGAAGAAACGGCGCCGTATACGGAAGATATGCCGTATCAGGTCTACATAGTGCGTAATCAGTCGGGTATGCTTGAAGCGGCGGATACGTCCACAACGCGGTATAACGGAGAAAACTTATTAAAATGTACGGAAATATACAAAAAAGACGTTCCGGAAATAAAACTGAACCTTCTCGGATATGAGCGCGATTTGAGATTTATGCACACCGACGTGATTTACGCGTACGGTAAGACGCTTGACTGCTACAAAGCGAATAATAACGTTGAACGCGTATATATTGATCACGATACCGGAAAAATAGTCATGTACAACTCCACGGGAAATACTAAAGATAAATACGAATCACCCGTAAACGCGTATTCGTCAAGGGAAGAATTCGTAAATTACGCAAAAGAGCTTTTGCTTGAATACACGGGAGTATCCGCGGAAGGGTGCGAGGTCAGAATCAAAACGGTCGGAATAAGAACGACGTATAAATATACTCAGGATGAAATAATTGACGGTTTTGCAAATTTCACAAAATACGATCCCGACTTTTACGCCGAATACGATATAACGTTTTACAAAAAGATCAACGGCGTGAACCGTGCTGACGTTATGCGCGTGATGATGAAAAACAACGGTGTCGTTAAAAAAGTCTTCGGTATAGAGCTTGACGACGTATATGAACCGTATCTTGATACGGAAATTGACGCTGACAGCATAACAAAATACGTTGAAAGCCAGATGGACCTCTTAAAAGAAAAATACGATATAAGATCACAAGAAATAACGCTTACAGCGATACAGGTTGACGGATGTTATTGGGTACAGGCGGATCTGCGTTACACTTTTATGAGAGAATATGACGGTAAACTCACATCAGATCAAGGTATATATCTGATACTGATCGACGGAGATTTCGAGAATCCCGATTATCCGTATGATTATGATATGTATATAGAATACGTATATGAATATGACCTGGGGGATGATACTCAATTTGGGTAATACCGCAAAAAAAACGGGGCTGCCGCAAAAC
>DBWC01000007.1 GCA_002308615.1 Clostridiales bacterium UBA1248 | reverse complement strand
ACGAGAAAGAAAAAACTGCTTGAAAAACAGAAGGAAGGCAAAAAACGTATGCGCACGTTCGGCTCCGTAGCCGTACCGAGCGAGGCGTTCATGGCGGTGCTCAAGCTTGATGAATGACACGGCGATATACGTCCATATCCCCTACTGCAAGTCAAAATGCGGCTACTGCGATTTCTGCTCGTCGCCCGACGTATCGACCGTTGACGCATACGTTTCCGAACTTATACGCCGGATAAAAGCCTACAAAACGGATAAAACCGTTAAAAGCGTATATTTCGGCGGCGGCACGCCGACGTATATCGGCGCGGACAGACTGCGTCTGATACTTGATTCGATATTATCAGATCATCATATTTCAAGTGACTGCGAGATAACCGCGGAGGCAAATCCCGGGACAATAGACTTAAACGGCTTGAAGCTGATGAGAAAAGCGGGCTTCAACCGCTTATCGGCAGGAATACAGACGGCAAACGAAAAGGAACTTAAAGCTCTCGGCAGGATATCTCATACGGTTTCGGACGGTACAGCGCTTGTAAAAAACGCGCGTGAAGCAGGGTTTGACAACGTAAATCTCGATCTTATGTACGGCATACCCGGGCAGACGAAGAAAAGCCTTGACAGCAGTCTTGATTTTGTTCTTGACTTAAACCCCGAGCATATTTCGGCGTACGCGTTAAAGCTCGAAGAGGGCACGCCGTTATACAGGCAAAAACCCGTTTTGCCCGACGACGATACGACGGCGGATATGTACGCGCAAATAAATGCAAAGCTCAAAGCAAACGGCTATAACAGATACGAGATAAGCAATTTTGCAAAGCCGGGGCGGCAAAGCCGCCATAACCTGCGCTACTGGCAGGGCGGAGATTATATAGGCTTCGGGCTCGCCGCGGCGTCGCTTACAGAAAACGTAAGATATCTGCAGTCGCCCGATATGAAAGAGTTTTTATCCGGCAAAGCACCGGATACAGTCGAGACGCTTGACGCGGCGGGTGCGGAAGCGGAGTATATAATGCTTCACCTGCGGTTATCGTCCGGCGTTGACAAGGACGAATACAGGGAAAAATTCAAATTTGATTTTGACAAAAAATTTGAAAAACAAATAAAAACGTATACAGACGGAGGCTTTGCCGTAAACGCGGATAAGAATTTTTATCTTACAGATACCGGCATTTTCGTCTCAAATACAATTATATCAGATTTTATTTATTGAAAGGAAAAACAAAATGAAACAGACTGTATTAAGAAAATACGCAAAACTTATCGCCGTAAAAGGCGCAAACGTTCAGAAGGGACAGGACGTTATAATTACCGCTCAGCTCGACCAGCCGAGGTTCGTTGAGATGCTCGTTGACGAGTGCTACAAAGCCGGAGCGAAAAAGGTAACGGTCGAATTCCGCCATCAGCCTATTTACAAGCTTCACGTTCGTCATCAGACCGTAACGGAGCTTGCAAAGATAGAAGAATGGGAAAAGGCGCGTCTGCAGCATTACGTAGACACGCTGCCCGCCACGATATATCTGATGTCTGCGGACCCCGACGGTATGAAGGGCATAAATCAGAAAAAAGACGCAAAAGCGGAACAGATAAGCTATCCGATAGTAAAACCGTACTATGATAAAATGGAAAACAAACAGCAGTGGTGCATAGCCGCCGTACCCGGCGCGGCGTGGGCGAAAAAGGTATTCCCCAGAATGCGCGTAAGCCAGGCGATAGAAAAGCTGTGGGAAGCTATTCTGTTCACTTCACGCGTGACGGACGATCCGATAAAGGCGTGGGAAGAGCACGACAAAGACCTGCACGACCGCTGCGATTATCTTAACAGCCTGGGTATAGCCGAGCTTCACTACAAGGGCGACAACGGAACCGATCTTACCGTCGGCATGATACCCGAGGGTATGTTCATGGGCGCGGACGAAAAGACGCTTTCCGGCGTCAGCTTCAACGCCAATATACCGACAGAAGAATGCTTCACCTCTCCCATGCGCGGCAAGGCGGAGGGCATAGTTTACGCAACGAAGCCGCTTTCGTACAACGGCGAGCTTATAGAGAACTTCTCCGTCCGTTTTGAAAACGGCAAGGCGGTAGAAGTCAAAGCGGAGAAGAATCAGGCGCTGCTCGAGCAGATGATAAGCATGGACGAGGGCGCGGCGTATCTGGGCGAATGTGCGCTCATCCCTGTAAACTCTCCTATAAACGAGTCCGGCATACTGTTTTATAACACGTTGTTTGACGAAAACGCGTCGTGCCATCTGGCGCTCGGCATGGGCTTTACAAATACTATAAGAGGCTATGAGGACAAGACGCTTGAAGAATGCCGCGCGATGGGCGTAAACGACTCCATGAATCACGAGGATTTCATGATAGGCTACGAGGGTCTTGACATAGACGCGAAAACCGCGGACGGCAGGATAGTACCGATATTCCGCAAAGGAAAATGGGCGTTTTAAACGCTTGATAAATGAAAAAAAACTTAATTATTTTAAGTCTCGTTTTGCTTTTATTCATCCAGTCCTGCGGCAAAGAGCCGGCGGATACCGAAAAAGAGACGGCAGCACTGCCGGAGCCGGCAAGTGAAAGCTATGGCACGGAATGGGCGTACGCGGGCATGGATAAACAAATACTTGCTGACGACCCGGATTTTGCCGTGACGGGCTCGGGGTTTGAATACCGCGACGGCTGGCTCGGCGCAGGAGACGGCGGATATTTCGATCTTACCGTCAACTACGAACCTGGCAGCGACGAAAAATTCTGCTTTGAATTTGACGCGTACGTCAAAGATAACGGCGTCTTATGGTTCGGCTTCTGGCTTTACGGCAAAGACAGCCTGCCAAACGACGGTATGCCGGGCGAATGGATAAAGCTGCGCGAGCATAGCGCGCTATACGGCGGCGTGCCGTATGATACCGGCAAAAAAGAGACGGTTAAAATAAAGCTGAACGCCGGCCCGGACGGATTTGCGTTGTCAGTTGACGGCGTTGAACTTATCCGCACGGAACACGGATCGGACAACGGCGGCGGAGCCGTAAAGCTGCGCTCCGACGGCTGCCCGGTATATATAAGCAATGTTGCTTTCAGATTGGGAAACTGATAATGAGAAAAATCAAAATTTTTGACACAACGCTGCGCGACGGGGAACAGTCACCCGGCTGCTCGATGAATCTGCAGGAGAAGCTCGACGCGGCAAAACAGCTTAAAAAACTCGGCGTCGATATTATCGAGGCGGGTTTTGCCGCGTCCTCAAAAGGCGACTTTGACGCGATAGCGGCGATAGCGAAAAACGTAAAAGGCGCCGTTATCTGCTCGCTTGCGCGCTGCCTGAAGTCCGATATAGACGCGGCGGCGGAAGCGTTAAAAGAAGCGGAACACCCGCGCATACACGTATTTATCGCCACGTCGGATATACATATGGAGCACAAGCTCAAAATGACGCCGGAGCAGGTTTTATCCGCCGTCAGAGAATGTGTTTCATACGCGAAAAGCAAATGTGACGACGTACAGTTTTCCGCTGAGGACGCGACGAGATCGGATAAGGATTTCTTATGTGAGGTACTGTCGGCGGCGATAGAAGCGGGAGCGACTACGGTCAACGTGCCGGATACGGTCGGCTATTCCACGCCGTCCGAGACGGCGGAGCTTATTGGCTACGTCAGATCACACGTTAAAGGTATTGAAAACGCGGTCGTCGCGACGCACAACCACAACGATCTGGGTCTCGCCGTAGCAAACTCACTCTCAGCGCTTGAAGCCGGAGCGGGACAGGTGGAATGTACCGTAAACGGAATAGGCGAGAGGGCCGGGAACGCCGCGCTTGAAGAGGTCGTCATGGGCATTAAGGTCAGAGGCGACGCGATGGGCATATGTACGGATATAGATACAACGCAGATATACAGATCGAGCCGCCTTATCTACGGCATAACCGGTACTCACGCGCCGAAAAACAAGCCTATAGTAGGCGACAACGCGTTTTCACACGAAGCGGGCATACATCAGCACGGCGTTTTGAACGACAGACGTACGTATGAGATAATGAAGCCCGAGGATATAGGCATAAACCGCGACAATATGGCGTTAGGCAAGCACTCCGGCAGGCACGCGTTCGAAAAACGGCTGATCGAGCTCGGCTACAACCCGACAAAAGAACAGCTTGACAGATATTTTGAAATTTTCAAAGAGCTTGCGGATAAGAAAAAGGATATAACGGACAAAGACCTTGAAGCCATAGCGTCGGAGCATATGCGCGAAACGGTGCGGTACACGCTTGACAGATTCGCGGTGCAGGCGGGCAACAGATCGACGCCGACCTGCGTCATAAGGCTCATAAAGGACGGCGTTAAATTCGAGGACGTTGCGATAGGCGACGGACCTGTCGACGCGGCGTATAAAGCGGTGGATAAAATAATCTGCCCGCCCCCGCACGAGCTGTACGATTACGCGATACACTCGATCTCCGGCGGCAAGGACGCGCTCGGTGAAGTTACGGTAAAACTCAAAGTCGAAGGCGGCTCCGTCACCGGAAGAGGCCTGTCGACGGATATAATCGAGGCGAGCATCATAGCGTATATAAACGCCGTGAACAGACTGCTTGACGAAAACGGATGAGGATATGAAAAGGATACAGATACTTGATACGACCCTGCGCGACGGAGCGCAGAGCGAGGGGATAGCTTATTCCGTACAGGATAAGCTGAAAATAGCTAAAATACTTGACGGCTTCTGCATAGATATAATAGAAGCCGGATTTCCCGCGTCAAACCCCAAGGACGAGGAGCTTTTCGAACAGTTGAAATCCGTAAAGCTGAAGCACGCAAAGCTCGCCGCTTTCTCATCGACCGTACACTCCGGGGAAGACCCGGAGAATTCCGCCGCTATGAAAAAACTGCTTGCGGCGGAGACGCCCGTCGTCGTCATATTCGGCAAGGCGTCGTCCGAGCAGGTAAGAGAAGTGCTGAAGATCAACGAGGAAGAGAATCTCCGCATGATAAAAGACACGGTCTCATATCTGAAAGGAAAGGGAAAAGAGATAATTTTTGACGCGGAGCATTTTTACAGCGGCGCGTTATCCGATAAAGAATACACTTACAAGGTGCTTGACTGCGCGTCGGAAGCCGGCGCGGACACGCTCTGCCTCTGCGATACGACCGGGGCGGTTTTGCCGTCGGACGCCGAGAGGCTGACGAGAGAAGCGGTGCAGAGATATAAACGCGTAGCCGTGCATTTCCACGACGATATAGGCTGCGCCGCGGCAAATTCGCTTCTGTCCGCGGAAGCGGGAGCCGCGCAGATACAGGGCACGTTTTTAGGCATAGGCGAAAGATGCGGCAACGCCGATCTTTCCGTCATCATCCCGAGTCTGAAATTCAAGCTCGGATATGAATTTGACTGCGATATGCGGTTTTTGAAAAAGACCGCAAACGCGATATCCGAAATATCGAACACGAGAATAAGAAACAACAAGCCGTATATCGGCAAAAGCGCGTTTTATCACAAAGCCGGTATGCATATAGACGCGGTCAAAAAATATCCGCCGTCGTTTGAGCATATAGATCCGGCTCTCGTCGGAAACGAGCGCAAATTCGTTCTGTCGGAAATATCCGGCAGAAACACTTTGCTTGAACGCGTGCGTCAGTTAGTTCCGGACGCGGACAAAGACTCGGAAGAGCTACTCCGCGCCGTCGCAGTTTTGAAGGAAAAAGAGCTTTTCGGATATCATTACGAGGCGGCGGAGGCGTCGTTTTCGCTGCTTTTGAGAAAAGCACTGTATAAATACGAGCCGCATTTCAATATACTTCTGCATAAGACCACGGACGACTTCCCGTCGGCAAACGGAGAGCTCACGTCGTGTTCGGTCGTTCAGATAGAGGTGGGCGGAAAGACGGAGATGGGAAGCTCGCTCGGAAACGGCCCGGTAAACGCGCTGGATAACGCCCTTAATCGAGCGCTGTCCGTCTTTTATCCCGAGGTAAAGGAGATGAAGCTGCTTGATTTCAAGGTCAGAGTCATAGACGCAACGACCACCACGGCGGCAAAGGTCCGCGTACTCATGGAGTCGACGGACGGAAATGACGTGTGGACGACGGTCGGCGTTTCGTTTGATATAATCGAGGCGTGTCTGCAGGCGCTTCAGGACAGTTATGAATATAAATTGCTTAATTCTTGCAAAAACACTTGAAATTTTAAAAAAATGTGGTATAATAATACCGCAACTGAACCGAAAGGAGCCGTAAAATGTCAGAAAAAGATAAAACCATTACTTTTTCTCTCGTACGCGAAAAAGAAAAGGAGACGAGAGAGATCCTGGTGCAGGTATATCAGGCGCTGAAGGAAAAGGGCTACAACCCTATAAATCAGATAGTCGGCTATATTCTTTCGGAGGATCCGACGTATATAACCAACTATAAGAACGCGCGCGGACTCATCCGCAAAATAGACCGTGACGAGCTTCTTAACACGCTCGTACGCGAGTATCTGAAGATCGACAAAGAAAAAAAATAAAAATATCGCACAAAAACCCTTGACATTTAGGGAAAAAAGTGATATTATAACAAGGCACCGGAAAAATCCCGGTGTATGCGCCATTAGCTCAGTGGATAGAGTGCCCGGCTACGAACCGGTAGGTCGCAGGTTCGAATCCCGCATGGCGCGCCA
>DBWC01000107.1:5319-8486 GCA_002308615.1 Clostridiales bacterium UBA1248 | reverse complement strand
ATAGGCGCGGTGGTGTTCTACTACCTGTCCGCGAACCGTATGCGCGACATAAACTTCGTGCTTGAAGACGCGCTCAATTTCGACGGGAATACCGGCCCCTACGCGCAATACACTTACGCGCGTACGTGTCAGATACTGAAAAAAGCCGGCCCATACGCGCCCGACGGGTTTGAGATGAACGACGACGAGTTCGCGCTCTGCAAAACCCTGGCGCTGTTCCCCGAGACGTTCGATCAGGCGCTTGCCGAATACGAACCGTCAATAATAACACGCTACGTGCTCGATCTGTGCGCCGCGTTCAACCGTTTTTACCACAATTGCCCGGTGCTCACAGCCGGATCGGAGAGCGTCAAAGCTCTGCGTCTGGCGCTTACCGGGTGCACTAACAAAGTTCTTTCGTCCGCGCTCGAGCTTATATGCGTGCGCCACCCCGAAAAGATCTGATCAAAGGAGGATACCAATATGTCAGGACACAGCAAATGGAAAAATATAATGCATAAGAAAGAGAAGACCGACGCCGCGAGGGCAAAGGTCTTCACGAAGATCGGCAAGGAGATGGCGATAGCCGTCAGAGAAGGCGGACCGGATCCCGTATCCAACAGCAAACTCCGCGATCTGATCGCCAAGGCGAAGGCAAACAACGTGCCGAACGACAACATAGACAGGATAATCAAAAAGGCGTCCGGCGCCGACAGCGTCGCGTATGAAAAGGTCATATACGAAGGCTACGGCATGGGCGGCGTCGCGGTCATCGTCGAAGCGATGACGGACAACAGAAACCGCACCGGCGGCGACGTGCGTCACTATTTTGATAAATTCGGCGGCAATCTCGGTCAGACCGGCTGCGTTTCGTATCTGTTTGCCGACAAAGGCACGATAATCATCGAAAACGACGGCAAAGCGGATGAGGACGCGGTTATGGAAGCGGCGCTCGAAGCCGGAGCGGAAGACTTTGACGTTACCGACGAGGCTTTCGAGATAACTACAGCGCCAGAGGACTTAACGGCTGTCACCGAGGCACTTTCTGCAAAAGGATATACGATAATCTCTTCCGAGCAGGAAAAAATACCCTCCATGTACGTAACGCTCTCCGACGAGGAGCAGATAAGAAAAATGGGTCTGCTTTTAGAAAAACTCGACGAGAACGACGACGTTACGGACGTATGGCACAACTGGGAGAACGAGGAATAATCAAAGCCTCCGGAAAGGATAAATATCATGGATTTGATTTGGATCGCACCCGCCGGCGCTCTGATCGCGCTTCTTTTCGCGGTATTTAACGCGTATAAGGTAAAACGCGCCGATCAGGGTGACGATAAAGTCAGAGAGCTGTCCGGCATTATAAGACAGGGTGCAAACGCGTATCTTAAACGTCAGTATAAAACGGTGGGCGTGTTTTTCGCCGCGGTCTTCGCGGTACTGCTCGTTTTCTCGCTTATAAAGCCAGCAGGAGCAGCGGAAGGTCTTATAAACGGCTTTACGCCGTTCGCTTTCCTCACAGGCGGCATTTTCTCCGGATTATCCGGATTCTTAGGTATGAAAATAGCGACGGCGGCAAACGGCAGAACGGCAACCGCGGCGCAGAACAGCCTCAACAAAGGCTTGCGCGTGGCGTTTTCCGCGGGCTCCGTCATGGGATTTGTCGTAGTCGGCCTCGGACTGCTTGACACGTCACTGTGGTTCATACTTTTGAAATACGCGTTCAAGCTCAGCCCGGCAGAACTGTCCGGCGCTATGATAACGTTCGGCATAGGCGCCTCCACTATGGCTCTGTTTGCCCGTGTGGGCGGCGGCATATTCACAAAAGCCGCGGACGTGGGCGCCGACCTCGTCGGCAAGGTGGAAGTCGGTATACCCGAGGACGACCCGAGAAACCCCGCGACCATAGCCGATAATGTAGGCGACAACGTCGGGGACGTAGCGGGCATGGGCGCAGACCTGTACGAGTCGTACGTCGGCTCCATAATTTCAGCCGTCGCGCTTGCGTTCGGTGCGTTCGGCGTACCTCAGGAAGGCGCGGTAATGGACAGCGGAGCGTTATTTACAAAAATGATGGTACCGCTCATGCTTGCGGTCATAGGAATGATATGCTCCGTTATAGGAACGTTCTTTGTAAGATGCGGGACAAGCACGGAGCAGAAAAAACTGCTCGGCTCGCTCCGCCGCGGCACTTATATAGCCGCGGGTATGTTTGCCGTCTGCGCTTTCCCCGTCATATACTTCATTTTGGGTAAAGAAAACGTCGGCATATACGGCGCCGTACTGTCCGGACTTTTAGCCGGCGTTCTTATAGGATATTTCACGGAATATTTTACCTCAGATACTTATAATCCGACCAAAAAACTCGCAACGTCCGCAAAGACCGGTCCCGCGACCATAATCATAAGCGGTCTGTCGCTCGGTATGAGATCGGTAATAGCTCCGGTCATAATCATAACGATCTCGATAATAGCCTCGTTCAAGCTCTCCGGCGGCGATCTTGGCGCCGGTATGGCAAAGGGACTTTTCGGTATCGCAATATCAGCGGTCGGTATGTTATCGACACTCGGCATCACGCTTGCAACAGACGCGTACGGTCCCGTTGCGGATAACGCCGGCGGTATAGCTCAGATGGCGGGGATGGACGATGAGGTCAGAAACAGAACGGACGCGCTCGATTCTCTCGGCAACACGACGGCGGCAACGGGCAAAGGCTTTGCGATAGGCTCGGCGGCGCTTACGTCTCTTTCTCTTATCGTCGCGTTTACTCAGCGCATAGATATGCTCGGCAAATTTGAATTCAAAATAGAAATAACGAATCCCGTTACGCTTGTAGGTATTATTTTAGGAGCAATGCTCCCGTTCGTTTTCGCGGCGATGACAATGGATTCCGTCGGAGTTGCGGCGCAGAGCATAATCGGCGAGGTGCACAGACAGTTTACCGAAAAACTCGGCATACTTGAAGGCAAAGAGAAGCCGGATTACGCAAAATGCGTGGATATATGCACGAAGAGCTCGCTTAAACAGATGATACTTCCGTCCGTTTTCGCGGTCCTGGCTCCTGTTGTGATCGGTCTTATACTCGGACCGAACGGTATAACGGGTATGCTCTGCGGAGCGACTGTCTCAGGATTTATGCTCGCTATATTCATGTCGAATTCCGGCGGCGCATGGGACAACGCAAAGAA
>DBWC01000107.1:0-5304 GCA_002308615.1 Clostridiales bacterium UBA1248 | reverse complement strand
CCGACGCTCATAAAGCCGGCGTAGTCGGCGATACAGTCGGCGATCCGCTAAAGGATACGAGCGGACCGGCTATAAACATACTGATCAAACTGCTTTCGATAGTATCGATAGTGTTTGCGTACATCATAATGAATTATCATCTGCCGATATGATAAAAACGGATAAGATAAATACGGAAAAAAGAAATCCAAACACAACTCATATAGACAGCCTTGACACGCTCGACATGGTAACTCTCATGCATAAAGAGAGCAGGCGCGCGTACGACGCGATAGACGCGGTGCTGCCGAGCGTTGCCGAAGCGGTCGATAAGATCGCATACGCGTTCACGCACGGCGGCCGTCTGTACTATATCGGCGCGGGAACGAGCGGCAGGTTAGGCGTGCTTGACGCAAGCGAATGTCCGCCCACCTTCGGCGTTGACGACGACCTTGTAGTCGGCATAATCGCCGGCGGCGACAAGGCTTTGCGCAAAAGCTCGGAGGGCGCCGAGGACAGCTTCGACGACGGATATAACGAGATAAAGAAAAGAAGTCTGTGCAAAAATGACGTTTTGGTCGGCATCGCCGCCAGCGGCAGAACGCCTTACGTTTTAGGCGCAATGTCGGCGGCTAAGGAAGCCGGCGCGACGGTCTGCTCCATATCGTCGTCTCCCGGCTCAAAGCTGGATCTTGCGGCGGATATCAAAATGTCCGTCGACACGGGTCCTGAGGTCGTTACAGGCTCCACAAGGCTGAAAAGCGGAACGGCGCAGAAGCTCATTTTGAATATGCTCTCCACCTGCGCCATGATAAAGACGGGCAGAGTGTATGAGAATCTGATGATCTGCGTCAGACCCACAAACGACAAGCTGAAGGCAAGGTGTGCAAACATAGTGTCCGAGATACTTGACGTGGATACTGAAAAAGCGTATGAAATGCTTTCCGAAAACGATTTCAACATCAGAGCCGTAATAGATAAATATAAAAAATAAACCGCGTTATTCTATGCGAAAGGTGGTGATAAAATGAAAAACAAAGTTGAAGAGCAGATGTTTGACGAGTTTGATTTCATGTATCACCACAGAAAGCTTCTTAATGAAAAAGAAGAGCAGAGGATAAAAGCGGAAGAAGAAGCAAAAGCCGCATCCGAAGCTGAAAGGAAAGCCGAGGAAGCGGCTCTTTTGGCAAAAGAAGAAGAAAATAAAAAAGAAAAAAAGAAAAAAGAAAAGAAAAAAAAGCCGGATAAAAAAGCAAAGCAAATAAAAAAACAAAAAAAGGAAAAGAAAGAGCCGCAGAAAATACATCCGAAATACGGCAAGCCGTATAAAAACGATGATCCGGAACAGAGAAAAAAGCCCTCGTTTGCAGAGCGCAGAAAAATAGAGCGCGAGTATAAGGAAGAGCATAAAAAGGTAAAGCGGGAGAGGGAAAAGCGCTTTGGCGCCGAGACATCGGCCGGTATAAAAGCCGCCGTAACGAGATTTTTGCTTTACGCGCTTATAGCCGCAGGAGCGGCGGCGGTAATATTCGGCGTCAGCTTCGGAGCCATGCGCCTGCTTTTAGGCTACAGAAAAAAAGCGGATCATAAAAGCATATCGTATCAGGTGGGTCTTGTATCCGATACGACGCGCGTGGCGTACGACACGCTCATACGAAACGGCACGGTATACGTCTGCGGAAACGATATAGTAACGCTCTGCGGCTTTACCGTAACGGGCACGGAGGAGCAGATAAAGTACATATCTCCGGACAGCGGAAACGACACGGTGACGTTCTATAAGGATTCGAGCCGCGCGACGGTAAACAGAAACGACGTAAAGCTTGAAGCGGACACGTACGAAAAAGACGGCAAGCTGTATATACCTGTAAGCTTTTTTACCTCGTACGCGACGGGCATAGTCTGCGAATACACGCCGGAAACGGAAGACGAAAGAGCTTCATTAAAGGTATATAAAAAGATATTAAACGAATATAACCATAAGGTGACCGGCGCCGCCGCGATCTACGAGCCGGTCGCGTTCCGCATAAAAGAATCCGTTGTGCTTGACCGGATAGACGAGGCGGTCATGGCAAACGAGATAGAAGAGGCGATCTATAAGATCGACGTTACGCCGTATAACGACGCGATAAATCCCGCAAAAATATACGGATATATAAGCGTCGTAAATTCAACGCACAGAGCGGAGGAAACGCGCGTCTACGACGATCTGACGCAGACCGTCATACAGGCGCCGTCCGTGGAAGAACCCGTTATGCTTCGCGCCATAGCGGCAAAAGCGCTTGAGGCGATGATGAAAGAAGTGCGCGACGTTGAGGACAAAACTCGATTCAACATTTACAGCGGTTATCATACTTATGAGAATTCAGTTGAATCCGATCCGGCGCTCGACGAAAGCCTGCTCGGTCTTTCCGTGGAGCTGTATTACGAGCCTAAATCCGACTTCGGAGATACGGCGACTTTCAAATGGTTTGAAAACAACGCCTATAAATACGGTTTTATAATACGTTATCCTAAGGATAAAACGAGTGAGACCGGCGTAGGCTTCAAACCGTGGGTGCTGCGCTACGTGGGCAGATACGTCGCAACGAGAATGCGCGACGAAAACCTGTGCCTTGAAGAGTTTATTGAAAAATACGATCTTGAAAGAGTGCTGGAGATCAAGAAAAATTAGAATAAAAATATCCGGAAGGAGAAAACCTTCCGGATATTTTATTTATCAGTTGTCGTCGGGTGAGAAGCTGTAATCCGTTATTTCGGCGGAATCGCCTGCAACTCTTTTTACCTCGATATTGCGGTATCTTTCCATACCGGTACCGGCGGGTATGAGTTTGCCTATGATGACGTTTTCCTTAAGGCCTTCCAGACGGTCTATCTTGCCTCTTATCGCGGCGTCCGTCAATACCTTTGTGGTCTCCTGGAACGACGCGGCGGAGAGGAACGATTCCGTAAGCAGGGCGGCTTTTGTTATACCGAGCAGTACGGGCGAGCAGGTCGCGAGCATGAGCGTTTTATCGCCCGCGTCGATCTGTGCCTTTATCCTCTCGTTTTCGGCGTTGAATTCGGATATGTCTATCTGCGTTCCGGAGAGCAGGTTGGTGTCTCCGGCGTTCTCGACCTTGACTTTTCTCGTCATCTGTCTCGTTATGACCTCGATATGCTTGTCGTTTATATCAACGGACTGATCGCGGTAAACTCTCTGTACCTCTGTTATGATGTAATCGTAAACCGCCGTAAGTCCCTTTGTGGCAAGTATATCCGCGGGTGCCATGTTGCCGTCCGATAACGGATCGCCCTTTAAGACGTAATCGCCCTCTTTGACCTTCAGAGCCATTATATTCGGAACGGGAAGAGTAGAGCTTTCGCCGTCTTCACCGGTTATGGTGACGTTTCTTGAACGCTTTGTCTCCGCTATCGTAACGGAACCGTCGCGGTCCGCGAGCACTGCCGTCTTCTTCGGCTTGCGGGCTTCAAACAGCTCCTCGACTCTCGGAAGACCCTGCGTGATGTCGGACGTTGCAACACCGCCAGAGTGGAACGTTCTCATCGTAAGCTGCGTACCCGGCTCACCTATGGACTGCGCGGCGATTATACCGACAGCCTCGCCTATGGTAACAGGCTTGGACGTTGCAAGGTTCATACCGTAGCAGTGAGCGCATACGCCGTTTCTCGCGTGGCATTTGAGCGTCGTTCTGACTGTAAGTCTATCGATGCCCGCCGCGATGATCTTATCGCAGATCTTATCCGTCATCATCTCGTTTGCGCCGATTATAACTTCGCCGGTCTCGGGATTCACAACGGGATCTATCGTGAATCTGCCTAAGATCCTTTCCTTGAAGGACTCTATGACTTCGTTGCCGCTCTTGATCTCGTATACGTCGATGCCTTCCTTGGAGCCGCAGTCGGTCTCCGTTATGATGACCTCCTGTGAAACGTCGACAAGACGTCTGGTAAGGTAACCGGAGTCCGCCGTACGGAGAGCCGTGTCAGCCAGTGATTTTCTCGATCCGCGGGCGCCGACGAAGTAGTCCAGAACTTTTATACCTTCACGGAAGTTTGATTTTATCGGTATTTCCATCGTCTTACCGTTTGTCGCGAACATAAGTCCGCGCATACCGGCAAGCTGACGCATCTGCTTAATGGAGCCGCGGGCGCCGGAATCCGACATCATCTTTATGGGGTTGTACGGGTCGAGAGCCGCCTGAAGAGCGTCCGTGACCTCGTTTGTGGTCTTGTTCCAGGTCTCTATGACCTTCTTGTATCTTTCTTCCTCGGAGATCATACCGTCGTTGAAATACTCTGTGAGCTGAGCGACTTTTGCTTCCGCTTCTTCTATCAAAGCTTTCTTCTGTTTCGGTATAGTCATATCGGGAACGGCTATGGAGAGCGAGCTTCTCGTCGAATATTTGAAGCCCATCGCCTTGATGGCGTCAAGCACGGACGCCGTGGCTGAGCTGCCGTGCAGCTTGATGCAGCGGTCGACGATCTTGGAAAGCGCGCCCTTCGTTGCAACGAAGGTTATCTCAAGCGCCAGCTTGTTTTCGGGCTTGGAACGGTCTACCCAGCCGAGATCCTGCGGTATCGGCTTGTTGAATATCAGTCTGCCGAGCGTGCAGTCTATGATCCCCGTAAAGCTTTCGCCGTTTACGACTCTTGTTATTCTGACCTTTATCGGCGTGTGCAGGCTTATGACCTTGTTTTCGTAAGCCATTACCGCCTCATCCTCGGACAAAAACATCTTGTTTCTGCCCATGAGGGATTCTTCATAGAATTTGATCGTGTACACGCCGTACTTGTCGTCGTTTTCGGGTATCACGCCGCCGTTAGCTTCCTTGTACGCGATATACTCGTCAAGCTCTTTGTCCGTAGCGGCGAGCGTCAGATAATAAGAACCCAAAACCATGTCCTGAGACGGGACCGCAACGGCTTTGCCGTCTGCGGGCTTCAAAAGGTTTGAAGCGGAGAGCATGAGGAATCTGGCTTCCGCCTGAGCCTCTGCTGAAAGCGGTACGTGAACAGGCATCTGGTCGCCGTCGAAGTCTGCGTTGAACGCGGAGCATACGAGCGGATGCAGCTTTATCGCACGGCCGTCAACGAGCACCGGCTCGAACGCCTGTATCGACAGACGGTGAAGAGTAGGAGCGCGGTTGAGCAGTACGGGATGCTCTTTTATAACGTTTTCAAGGCAGTCCCAAACGTAGCTGTCAACGCGGTCGACTTTCTTTTTCGCGTCTTTTATGTTCGTCGCCTTCTGAGTTTCAACGAGGCGCTTCATGACGAACGGCTTGAACAGCTCGAGAGCCATTTCCTTGGGCAGACCGCACT
>DBWC01000013.1:17987-18132 GCA_002308615.1 Clostridiales bacterium UBA1248 | reverse complement strand
AATCGAGGCTTCGCCTCGGTGAAATCAAAGCTTACGCTTTTGTGAAATCGGATGCTTCGCATCCGATGAAATTGAATCCGTAAACGGATTCAGTTGAAAATTCTCACTGTGTGAGAATTTTCTGGCGGAGAGAGTGGGATTCGAA
>DBWC01000013.1:9672-17966 GCA_002308615.1 Clostridiales bacterium UBA1248 | reverse complement strand
TCACTGGTTTTCAAGACCAGCTCCTTAAACCACTCGGACATCTCTCCGTATCGTTTGATACCGTGAGATGTATAATACCACATTTACGTTTAAATGTCAAGTTATTTTTTAAAAATATTTATATATGCGGCAAAAATCTTACCCGCACACCTTTATTTCACGGCCGGACAGATACCGTTCCACGGCTTCCGGCAGCGCGTTTTCCTCATACAGTTTATAGTAAACTCCGTCTCCTCGTCTTAAATACACTTTTACGTACCCGTAATCCGGGATACCGTAATCCGTATTTTCAGCCGCTTTATACTCGCTGTCAAACAGAACCGAAATATCCTCAAAAGCCTGTTTTATCTCCTCTGCCGTCATATCCTTAACCGCTATAGAAGTACCGCCGCTCAGCACCGAATCACGTTTGCCCGTTATATCGATAAATTCAAACATCGCGGTCACCCCGCCTGTTTTTTCAAGCTCCGGAGTAGAAATTTCCATCATCGCGGCGTAAACGGTCGAGCCTTTTTTATTGTCTTCGATCCCGAACTGTTCCGCCGTCGTGCGGTAATCCGCCGTAAGCAGCTCGGCCTTGCGTTCCGTGTATACCTTTGACGGTGTCAGTCTTCCCGGATGATTTATCTGATACGCCGCGGTGAGCGCGCCGAATATCAGAAGCGCGGCGAGGACCGCCGCGTAAACGTACGGTTTTTTCACTTTACGGGACCGTTTTTACGCTTGAGATTATACTCCGAGCGCGGATTGACTATCTCACGCCAGTCGAGATCTCCGTTGTCAAGCGCGCGTATGAGTATCTCGGCGGTGGCAATATTCGTTGCAACGGGTACGTTGTGGATATCGCACATCCTGATAAGATTGGCCTCCGCTTCAGACATAGGCTCGCCGCCCGACGTGTCTCTGAAATACAGAAGTATATCTATCTCGTTATACGCGATCCTTGAAAGTATCTGCTGTTCGCCGCCGTGTGTGCCGGACAGCAACCGTTCTATTTTAAGGCCCGTTGCCTCTGAAATGTATTTTCCCGTTATACTTGTCGCGCAGAGGTTGTGCTTACTCAATATGCCGCAGTACGCTATGCAGAGCTGAGTCATAAGCTCTTTTTTCTTATCGTGAGCAATGAGCGCTATTTCCATATCCTCATCCGCCTTTCTTCATTTGATATAATTTTACACTATACAGACTATTTTGTCAATACTTTTTTTCGTTTAATCCCGAAAACTCCGTAAAGCACGGGGCGCGGACGCTCGCCCGTTTCCGCGCACAGCAGTCTTTGCACGATATTGTCAAACGCCTGTGACGATACAAACGAGTCTCCGTCCGCCAAAACGCCTTTTTCCTGTGCGAACATAAGCGTTCTGTCGTACGGCACGACGCCTAAAAGCGGCGTTTTCGTCGCGTCTATCATGCCGAGCATACCGGCGCGCTTGCTTTCGCTTACGGAGCGCGCGTCAAAGCAGTTTATCAAAAGCCTGCACGGTATGCCGGCGCCGCGCAGCTTATCCGCTGTTTTCTCCGCGCCGCGGATCGACGTCGGATTGTGAGTCGCCACGACTATCGCCTCGTCCGCGCATTTCGCGCCTACGGCAAGCGTTACGGAATCCGCGCCCGGCGTATCGAGTATCACGTAATCGAACCCGTCAAACAGTTTTTTCAGCCTTTCCGCAAAATCGTCCGGGTCTATTTCGTCCGTCAGCTTGAACGGCGCGCCGAGCAGGAACAGTTCCGGGTTTGAGGTGAATTTCACCGTACAGTCTTCGACTTCTCTTCTGCCGTAAGCGGCGTCGCATATATCGAACAGCATCCGATCCTCGCATCCGGTTATCAGATCGAGCGTGCCGAGATCGAAATCAAGATCGCACAGAAGCGTGCGCTTGCCCGCGTGCGCCAGCTTTGACGCTAAATTCGCGGCGGCGGTGGATTTTCCCACACCGCCTTTGAATGACGTTATAAGTAAGGTTTTTGTCATAATTTTAATACTTAGCCGTTATGGCTTTTTGTATTTTATCCGATACTTTGACGTTTCCTTCGGCTTCGGATAAAAGCGCGTTCGTTTTCTCTTCGCCGACCGCTTCTCTGTACTCGCCTGCGAAAGCCCCGGCGGCGATGATTCTTATAACGTCGTTAGGCGATATATCGTATCCGTATATCCTGTGGCAGTACGTCTCCGCGGTGTCGCCCTCTTTGCTTCCGTACAGCATAGATAAGTCTTTGAAATAATTTATGGCGTTATTTCTGCCGGCTTCCGAGATCGATCTGTTTTCTGATATCGCCGCGTCTTTTAAAACAAGCATCGATTTGGCGGTGTCAACGGCGAGCTGCATCAATTCCTCGTCGTGATCCTCGCTTCGCTCTTTCCCGGTAAAATACGTATTTTTCAGCGTTATAAAAATTATACGCAGATCCGCGGAGGTCATTTTATCGTTTTTATAAGTTACCGCGTATTCCGTTCTGAAAGTTAATACTATCGATAAAACGGACGCCGCGGTGAGCACGACGCATATGACGATCAGGATCCACTTGGGCAGAAATTTGCCTTCTTTGCCTAAGTGTATTTTGTTCTCGCTGCCCTCACGCAGTCTTTTTATATTCGTCCGGTGACGCCAGATGATTATAAGACATATCAGTATCTGCGGTATTATGACGTAATTCTGCGATCCTATGAATCTCGACGTAACTATCGGCAAAAGCAGAGCGCACAAAACAGAGCCGAGCGATATATATTTTGATACGGCGACGATTATGAAAAACACCGTAAAGCAGATAAGGAACACTTTGGGGCAGCATAACAGCATAACGGACGCGAGCGATAAAACGCCTTTGCCGCCCTTGAATTTGAACCACACGGGCCACATATGACCGAGTACCGACGCGAATCCCGCTAAAAACGCTCCCGTCTGACCGTATACGAGCGCTCCGATGAGGCACGCTATACCCGTTTTTCCCACGTCGCCCAAAACCGTTATTATCGCGGCTTTTTTTCCGAACGTGCGCAGTACGTTCGTCATACCGGCGTTGCCGCTGCCGCATTCTCTTATATCCTTGCCGTAGACCTTCTTAGATAAGATCACAGCCGTGTTTATACTGCCGAGCAGATAACCCGCGGCGCATATAAGTATCATCGATATGATGAACAGCGCCGTGCCGCTCTGATTTGTCAGATATAAAAAGCCGTAATAGAAAACGTCTTTAAACGCGTATCCCGAAACCATAATTATTCACCGCGCTCCCTTATAACAAGTTTTATCGGCACGCCGCGGAATCCGAACGTCTCGCGCAGGCGGTTTTCTATATATCTCTGATATGAAAAATGGAACAGTTTTGCGCTGTTGCAGAAGATGACGAACGTCGTGGGCTGAATGCCCGACTGCGTCATATAGTATATTTTGAGTCTTCTTCCCTTGTCCGACGGCGGCTGTACGCGCGTCGTCGCGTCGCTTAACAGGTCGTTCAGCATACCCGTAGTGGCGCGGAACGTCGCCTGGTCGTAAACGTAGTTTATATGCTCGAAAAGCTTTCCTATGCGCTGACCGGTAAGAGCCGAGACGAAGATGACGGGCGCGTAAGTCATATAAGAAAGAGCCGTATATATATCATCCGTAAACTCTTTGACCGTCTTGTTGTCCTTTTCGATCTTATCCCACTTGTTTACTACGATGATCGAAGCTTTTCCCGCCTCGTGCGCTATGCCGGCGATCTTCTCGTCCTGCTCCGTTATGCCCTCGGACGCGTCTATCATTATAAGGCAAACGTCGGCGCGGTCAACGGCGGCTTTTGCGCGCAGCACGCTGTAACGCTCTATATTATCGGAAATTTTGGACTGCTTTCTTATGCCGGCGGTGTCTATGAACGTGTATTTGCCGTATTCGTTTTCCACCTCGGCGTCCACCGCGTCGCGCGTCGTGCCGGGTATGTCGGAAACTATCATACGCTTCTGACCGATTATCTTGTTGACGATGGATGATTTCCCGGCGTTCGGCTTGCCTATGACCGCGACTTTTATACTGTCGTCCTCTTCCCGTACTCCGTCGTCGTCCGGGCATTTTTCAAGTATCGCGTCAAGCAGATCGCCCGTGCCCGTGCCGGATAAGGACGAGAGCGCTATGGGATCGTCCGGGAAACCGAGCTCGTAAAACTCGTAGTATGAAAACGGCAGATCGCCTACGTTGTCTATTTTATTCACCGCGACGACGACCGGCTTTTTTGCTTTCTGCAGCATCCTTGCTATCTGCGTATCGTCAGCGGTGAGACCTGCGCGCGAGTCGACCATAAAGACAATGACGTCAGCCATCTCAATAGCGGTCTCCGCCTGCGCTCTCATGTGCTTTAATATTTCGTTGTCGGCTTTAGGCTCTATACCGCCGGTGTCGGTTATGAGGATCGTCCTGCCGTTCCATTCGACCTCGGTGTATATGCGGTCGCGCGTCACGCCCGGCGTATCGTCGACTATCGCTATGCGCTGACCGGCAAGCTTGTTGAAAAGCGTGCTCTTGCCGACGTTCGGTCTGCCTATTATCGCTACTATCGGTTTTGACATTTTATATCTCCGGTTATAAATTTTGGGTTTATGTAGGGGGCGGCGCCTCGACGCCACATGGTAGGCACGGTCATCGGTCGCCTGTCAAAAGCCCCGAATTTTTTGGGGGGATGGCGGGGTTTGGGGTGGAAAGGGGGGCGGGGGAACCCCAAATGTGCGCTTTGCGCACACAAATCGTCGGCGCAGCCGACACCTTAATTCTGAATTCTAAATTTTTCCACGATCTCGCCCGCCGCCGCCGCGTCCGACGGGACGGAATAAACGGGTACGCCAAGCTTCTCCGACAGCTCCGGCACGGTCATATCGTCCAAGAACACGTCTTCGCCGTGTCTTAACATCACGGTCGGTATGAAAACGCCCTCTCCGAGATCTTCGCCCTTACACTGCTTTGCTATATCGCGCCCGACCACAAGGCCGGAAACCGTTACGCCGCCGCCGAAAAATTCGTTTTTTATCATCTTTACGCGCAGATCGGCTCCGGTCTTTTTGTTTACCATATCCGCAAGATCGCAGATCACGCCGTACGCCGCCTCACCGGTTATGAGCGTGGCTTTTCTGCCTTTAAGATCACAGTCTATTCCTTTGATCTCAAACGGCAGCTCGTCGTACATACAGGCAACCATGCCTACGCCGTTTTCATACTGCGGGTAGCCTTCGTAATACGACGCCTTATGCAGCTTAACGCCGCCTTTAAGATAGAATTCGTCCGCCGCGAAAAATATGCGGCTGCCGTGATTTTTCAAACACTTTGAAGAAAAGCTCTCTATCTGCTTTATGACCGCGCGGCAGTCCCCGGGCGTAAACGGCTCTATATGATACAGGTTTTCTCTGTGCGCGGTAAGGCCGCACGGCACGATCGACACGCTCTGCATAAAGGGATAAAGCGATTCAAGATCCTCCATGCTTCGCTTAAGCTCTTCGCCGTCGTTTATATTCTTGCAGAGCACTATCTGCCCGTTCATAGTTATGCCGGCGTCCGCGAATTTACGCATTATCGACATCACCTTGCCCGCGTTTTTGTTCTTCATCATAAATACGCGCAGCTCGGGATTGGTGGTATGCACCGATATGTTTATGGGCGACAGATGCATCCTGCATACGCGGTCTATCTCGTCGTCCGACAGATTCGTCGTAGTGATGTAATTGCCCTGCAGAAACGACAGCCTGTCGTCGTCGTCCTTGAAATAAAGCGACTCTCTGCAGCCTTTAGGCATCTGGTCTATAAAACAGAAGATACACGCGTTTCTGCACCTCTGTTTTTCGTCCATGAGATACGTCTCGAATTCTATGCCGGGATCCTCGTATTCCTCCTTTTCGACCGTCACGGTCAAAAGCTCGGGTCCCCTGTGTATCTGTATCTGAAGCCGCGGCTCCGTTATATAAAAGCGGTAATCCAGCACGTCTTTTATCGTGTGACCGTCTATTGAAAGTATTATGTCGTCTTGCTTTATTCCCGCTTTTTCCGCGGGAGAGCCGGCGTTGACAGACGATACGGTTACCATTTTTACCTCCGATACTTTTCTATTTTATCATTATACTCAAAATGAGTGATAAATCAACCCCTATTTCGTAAATAAAAATATTAACGCATATATAAATAAAGGGCGGCAGCGCCGCCCTTGGTTTTGTTTTTTTTATTACGGTCTCTGATCGACCGGTCTCGTAGTATTTGTGCCTACCGGGAACGTGCCTTCAAAGTCAGCCGTTTTGCCTTCCTCGTTTTTGTATGCGACGTTGTTTCCTATATCGTAGAATTCAACGTTTTCATACGTATTGCCGTTCTTAAGGTCCGCGGCGGTGTGATATTCGCTCCAGTGATCGTTTATGCTGTAGAACGGGTCCGCGAAATATCTTGACGCGGCAGGATCCTTATAGCTCTTTGCATAGCTTGCGGAATATGCGATATGAACGTCCTTGACCGAGCAGTCTTCTATTATGGTGTTCTTTACGTTGCCGGCTTCCGTCGTGCATCCGACGATGCCGCTTATGTTATGGAAGCCTTCGATGCTTGCGTATTCCACCTTGCAGTTTTTGACTTCAACGCTGCAGCCGCCGCCCTCGGTATTGGAACCGATGATGCCGCCCACGCGGAAGCTTATGCCGGTCGTGTCGCCCTCGGCGCCGATGCCGCCCATGATCGCGCACTCGATAACGGATACGTTATCAATAACTATTTTTGAGCCGCTTCCTTCGGTAGAGCCTATAACGCAGCCGACGTGCTTTGACGAGGACGACAGGCACGCGCCTTTAAACACGAGGTTCTTTATCGTAAGAGACGTTGTGCTTATGCCTATGAAGCCCATGCCGTACGAGCCCTTAAGATCGCTCTGGGTTATCGTCATGTTTTTGATCGTGTGTCCGCGGCCGTCTATTGTCGCGCCTTTGAGCGCCTTGGTGGAAAGAGGAGTCCAGTTCTTGCCGCCTTCCTCTTCCGGATAAATGTCGATATCGTCGGTCAAAACAATCGTCTTTCCGGAATAATCGACCTTGTTGCCTAAAACGTTTTCGGCAAACGAAAACAGCTCTTCTCTGTTGCTTATCTGTATCGCGCCTTCGGGTATAGGACCGTAATCGGGTTCTTCGTCCTCTGACGTGCTTCCGCTTCCGCCGCCGCTTACCGCTCTGAACAGCGCGACAACGTCTTTGTTATCTATCGCGCCGTCGTTGTTGAAATCGCAGTTTGCCTCGACAGCGTTCGAATCGCCGCCGCTGACGTAGCGGAACAGAACGACAACGTCTTTGTTGTCTATAAGAGTGTCGCCGTTGCAGTCGCCGGGGAGATTAGTCGCGGAAGCCGTACCGGCTATAACCGCGGACAACATAAATAAAGCTAATAATACGGATATGATCCTCTTCATTGTCCTTCTCCTTTGATATTATTCTTCGTAAATTATATCAAGTGTCTGTATCATGTCGTTGAATTCGTCAATGCCTTCCGGAACGTCCGCCCAGCCGGCGAACTGGATGACAACGGTGGCGCCGTCAAAATGTATTCTTACAAGAGACTGCTTTATGCCGTTTTCCCACGTCCAGTCAAGCTTTGTTACCGGGCAATCCTTGACAACGTACGATTCAAAGCCGTCTACCGTGTAGGGACCGAACGCGTTGTTGAAGTTGTTTCTTGTAGCGTCAAGGAACGGAGTTACGTCGCTTTCCGTCATAACGCTGTAATTGCCCTGGAGCATAAAATTGAAGAAACAGGTTCCGTCCGGCACGCCGTCTTTAGCGCCCGACTCGATCCCTGTATTGAGATAGTTGTCGTAGAAGGTATATCCTTCGGGCTTTTCAAGGGAAATAAGATCTTCAAATATGTAAAGATCCTTTTCTATGATCTCGCCGGTATCTTCGGTATCTCCGGTCTCTTCTGCCGATCCGCCGCTTACGTATCTGAACAGCGAGACCACGTCTTTGTTGTCTATCGCGCCGTCGTTGTTGAAATCGCAGTTTTCTTCGGCCTCTACCTCTTCGCCGCTGCTCACGTAGCGGAACAGTACGACAACGTCCTTGTTGTCAACGGCTCCGTCGCCGTTGCAGTCGCCCGGCAGTTTAGCCGCCGCAACACTTGAGAACGCCGCGAGCACAGCGACGATCAACGCTAAAGAAATGATTCTTTTCATGGTTATCTCCTTTTTGTGTGTTATATTTGATTTTTATTTATTTTATCACATAAATCCGGTTTTGTCAATATAAAATTTATACACTTTTACAATAAAAAACGGGTTTTACAACCCGTCAGAGCGAAGACAAACTCCCT
>DBWC01000013.1:3454-9527 GCA_002308615.1 Clostridiales bacterium UBA1248 | reverse complement strand
TCTTAAATGCTTTGTCTGCAAATTGACGGGTTTTACAACCCGTACTTTTCCGCAATTCTTTCAAGCTTCCGGTAAAACGGCGGCGTCAGAAGCAAAAGATATATTACGTTTGAGACGGCGTATATGACCGTAAAAGGTATCGCCGCCGTGACGGACTGCAGATACGCCGAAAGCTGAAGCGAGCCGGTCGCCGAGCAAGTCGTCCATATATCCATGAACATTGAATAAAATATCCCGCAGGCTATTCCGTACAGCGCAAGCAATATTTTACTTTTTTTCAGTCCGTTTGAGAACACTCCGCCGAAAAAGCCTATAAGTCCCATGGCCGTCATCTGAAGCGGCGTCCACGGACCGTTGCCGAAGAAAATATTTGATATCAGAACGGACACGGCGCCTACCAAAAACCCCGTTTCCGCGCCGGTGAACATACCGCTTATGATCACCACGGCGGTGAGCGGCTTCAGCTGAGGTATGAATCTTCCGGCGACGGCGAGCGTTATGAACACCGCGCCCAAAACGAGGCGGCGCGAGCCGATGCGTTTTTTATCAAACCCGGACAAAAACAGAAGCAGAGACAAAAGCGTTACTATTACGGTTATTATCGCGTATTTTCGTCCGTCCGACGCGAAAAGCGCGCATAAAA
This sequence comes from Clostridiales bacterium UBA1248, assembly GCA_002308615.1. GTDB lineage: Bacteria > Bacillota > Clostridia > Oscillospirales > CAG-272 > UBA1248. Next base: position 8,884 of record DBWC01000013.1, on the reverse strand, counting down.
CAGCCGCGGCGGTGAGCAGCACCGGGACGGCTATGCGGATGAACATACGCGCGTTTCTGTTTTCTATTACCGTCATATCAGCTTTCCTTTCGTCATCCTGCACCTGTCCGTTGTATAAAAGCTGTTTTCACGCATGAAATCGCCCGTTTCGCAGGTGCAGACGATATTGCCGTTGAACATCATGGAGCACGTATCGGCGCAGTTTGCCGCAAGCTCCGTATCGTGCGAGGCGATAACGACGGACACGCCCTGCTCTTTCAAATCAAACAAGACGTCCGTAAATATTTTTTTCACCGCCGCGTCCATCGCTTTCGTCGGCTCGTCGAGCAGTAAAAGCCTCGGCTTTGACGCGAGCACGCGGCAGAACGCCGCCATCTGCAGCTCCCCGCCCGACACGTCGTACGGATGTCTGTCGAAAATCGGCGAAACGTCGTACGGCAGAGTTTTTATATCAACGCCTTTGAACTCGTCGCCAATTTTCTCGTGTGTAAAGACCGTGTGCGCGTCCTGGCAGAGCATGGAAACGCAGCCGGTGTAAAGCTCGCCGTTTTTATACGACGGGACCTTTTTGCCGAATATTTCAAGCTTGCCGGAATACGGGCGCAAAAGCCCGGCGCAGCAATGCAGAAGCGTCGTTTTTCCGCAGCCGTTGCCGCCGAAGATAAAGCGTATTTCTCCTCTCTTCACCGCAAGATCGACGCCTTTCAATATATCCTTTGAATCGCGTTTGTATCTGTAATAAACGTTTTTTAATTCAAGCGCAGCCTCGCCTTTGATCCCGGCTTTTTCTTTTTCGTCCTCCTCTATATCCGAAAACAAAAGCCGTCCTTCCTTAACGGTAAGCGGGCATTTGCCTCCCGTTTCCTTTTCAAAAAACAGTCTTACGGGGGCGGGCATATCGGACAGCACGCGACCGGACGGCTTTTTGCTCAAAACCGTACCGGGCGAGCCGCAGGCGGTCAGCTTGCCGTCCTCCATAAACATCAAAACGTCGGTGTATTCAAGCAGAAGCGACGTGTTGTGCTCGGCTATGATAACGGTCACGCCGAGCTGTCTGTTTATCCTCGCAAGCATGGATATGAAATCCGCCGCCGCCACGGGATCGAGCCTTGAGGTCGGCTCGTCAAGCAGTATAAGACCGGGCGACGTGACAAGGACCGAGGCGAGCGCCAACAGCTGCTTCTGACCGCCCGAAAGCTCCGCCGTTTTATCGGAAAAACGGTCGGTAAGATTGAAAAACGAGGCGACTTCCGCGACTCTGCGGTACGCCTTCTCACGCGGGTAACCGAGGCTTTCCGCGCCGAAAAACAGCTCGCCCGACACGCGGTCGGAAACGATCTGCTCCTCCGGGTGCTGTACGACTATGCCGATCTGCTCCGCGCTCTGACGCTCGGACAATTCCGACAAAGGCTTGCCGCGGTATAAAAGCTGCCCGGATATTTTTCCTTTCGGCGTCAGCTCTTTTTTTATCAGCCGCAAAAGCGTTGATTTGCCGCTTCCGGTAGGACCGCAGACGGTGACGAACTGACCTTCTGAAACGGAAAAAGACACGTTTTCAAGCGCGGGTTTATCTGATTTTGCGTAAGTAAAGCTCAGATCTTTTGCAGTAAGTATTTCCATTTTAACCTGTCCGTTATTTCAGATATCAGAGGTAAAAACACAAGTAACGTATACGAGGCGGCGGATATTATAAACGCCGCGTTTGTTTCGGGAAAATCAAGCGACGGATAGTACTGATAGGAGCATCGCGTGAAAAACGACGGTACGACGGTCGCGGCGATGAGCACGATCTGGCACGATAAAAACACGCCGTCGCTTTTTTTGAAGCCGCAGGCGGAATAAAACGAGCGTCTGCCCGTGCCGTACCCGCGGCAAGCCATCGAATCCGCGGCGACTATGCCGTTTTCAAGCGCCCACGTTGACAAAGACGAGAAAACTCTGCCGCCGAAGCGCAGCTTTTCCGGTATGCTCTTGCCGCCCTGATTTCCTATCGCCTTCTGCTGATCCGAGATCATGACCGCCTGCTTTGCGTAAAGCGGAACGAAGCGCAGAACGGCGGACACCGTCAGCGCGGCGGACGACGAAAAAGGCGATAACATATACATAAGCTTTTCGGAATCCGTCAGCTCCGTAAAGCAGTAGAACAAAAACAGTATCGCGGCGATCATCGACGCGGAATTCAGCCCGTATATAACGGCCTCGAGCGTTATCGGATCGTCTCCAATGAACAAAAGCGGCGTTGCGCCCTTTTTTGACATTATCGGGTTTACTATGAACGTGAGAAGAAACACGGAGAAAAACCACAGCGCCGTCTTCGGCTTTCCTCTCATCATTATGAAAAACACGATGCCGGCGGCAAGCGTCACCGCCGTATGATACGGGTTGTTATAGACCGCGGCAAGCGCGGACACGGATACGAAGTACAAAAGTACCGTGAACGGATTGCATCTTTCAAACCAAAGCATACTAATCACCAAGCATACTCACGTCAGGCACGTAAAGCCAGATAAGCTCGTCCCCGTCCTGCAGAACGTAAGCGCCCGCGCCGACGGATGGCGCCTTGCCGTTGACCTTGTAGCCCCATCCGGACGTCGGACCGTGCGTCGCCTCGTACAGATCGCCTATCCCCGAAATATAAGGATTCAGCTTTGAGCCGGTGTTCGATACCGTCATGCCCTTCTGCCGGCATACGCGCAAAAGCACGGAATAAGCCGTGTCGTTTTCTTCTATTCCGACTTTTGCCGGCGGTATCATTTCTTTGTCGGATACGAGTGAGCAGTCGACGGAAAACGTGATATATCCGCTTATCTTTATATCGTCTTCCCGCTTGAAATACTCGCCGCCCAAGGAAACTCCGGACAAACCGAGATAAAGCGCAATAACCGCCGTCACGACTGCGACGATCATATAATCTATAACGCGTTTTTTCTTTAAGATAAGCATAACGACGCATACGGATAAGCCGACGAAGCACACCGCGCAGACGAGTATCACCGTCGTGTTGACGCCCGGCGTTTTTTTATCCGTCCCCGTCTGCTCTTCCGTATCTGACGTCTCCGCCGTGCTTTCAAGATCCGCCGTTATTTTCGGCGCGTTTATCACGTAAAACGGTTTAAGCCTGTCGTTATTTATAAGAGCGCAGTACGCCTGCGCGGTAGCCGCGCCGTTTGCGCCGCCGCCGTGAACGTGCTCGAATCTGCCGTCGGACAGTCTGTACGACAAAAGCGCGTCGTATACGGATACGCCGTCTTTTATGAATCTTTCATCGGTATCGGCGTCGATACCGAGCGACGACAAAGCCATTATGACCTGCGCGCAGTTTTCGCAGTTTTCCGAGCCGAAATAGCGGAAAGCTCCCGTCTCCGTCTGCTGTGACGACAGATATGACAGCCCTTTTTCTATGGCTTCATTGACCTTCGGCTCGTCCTTATGAGGCGCAAGCGCCTGTATCGCCATCGCGGTCATATCTATATCGGGCGTCGCACCGACTGTCGGAAAACCTCCGGACGGCGTGGCACGCGCAAGCAGTCTGTCTATATGCTCGGACACGGTCATTCCCGTGCCATAACCGATATTCGCAAGATGAAGCGAAAAAACGAGCCCCGACAGATTTTCCGCGGCTTTTATTTTTTCTTTGTCGAGCGTTTCGTAAACGGAGCCTTTTATACCGCAGGCGTACACGGTAAGCGCGTATTTCATCGCCGTGACCGTGTTTACCGGAACGTCTTTTTTCGCGATCAGCCTGCCGAACGAGGTCAGATCGAGCGAATCGTCGTACTGACGCAGGGCGATGGCGGTAAAGCATCCGTTTTCGGGGTCTGACGGCAGATCTTCTGTAAGAGACGGCAGTTTGTCTTTATAGCCGGGATCTTCCGCCTTAACACAGATCCCCACGGCAGAGGATATGAGGACCAGAGCCGTGAGGATCAGAGAGAGGTGTTTTTTCAATTTGCTTTCTTTCTGTTTTTATTGTTGAAAAGTATGACGCAGACGACCGCCGCCGCTATGACCGCGGTGATCACAATTACGATGATAAGATACGTGTAATTGCCGGACTTCTTTTCGTCAAGATGATATTTGCAGACCGGCGGTATGAGCGTGAGCCCTTCCTTTTCCGCGCTTATGACCGCGCTGTACGCCGGAAGCTCTATCTCCACCCGTCCGTTTTCGTCGGTCTTGAACTCGGTCTTTTTGCCGTCAAAGGTTATCAGCGCGTCGGCAACGGGTACGTCCGTCTGATTGTACGACTCGTCAAAAGTAACGTATTTGAGCGTGAGCTTAAGCGTGTCCTTTGCCTTACCGGTCAAGGAGTACTGATCAAAATACGAATATGCGTCGGAATAACCGGCGGCGTCCGAATATACGAATGCGTAGAGGTGATCCGGCTCCGTCTCGGACAGCGTTTCCGTCAGACCCATGCACATCCTGTTATTTTTGTAATAACCGTACGATCCGCCGTTTTCAATATTCCAGAGCTTTGTTATAAAAAGCCCGTAGCTGCCGTTCTCCGTTTTATAGCCGTCTTTGCATTTGCTCTTGTGGACGCTCAAAAGCGCGTCGTTTATCGTCCACGATCCGTCGTTATCCTCGTCGGATTTTTCGACCTTTGTCTCCGCCAAAACGACTTTTTTGCCGTCATAGATCGTGACGTATACGAAAGGTCCCTCTTCCTTTGCGGCAAAACACGGTATCAAAGAACCGAGCGTAAGCACGGCAAGGAGCACGGAAATAATTATTTTTACGTTTTTCATTTATCTTAGTTTATTATTTGCTGTAAACGCATACCGGCGGGATAAGCGTAAGTCCGTCTTTTACCGCGCTTATGATTGCGCCGTCAGCCGGAAGCTCAATTTCTACCGTGCCGTCTTCACCGGTCTTATACTCGGTGTTCGCATCGCCTATAACTATAACTGCGTCCGCAAGAGGAGTTTCTATCGGAGCGTAATTCTCGTCAAAGCCGGATATGTATTTGAGCGTAAGAGTTACTTTGTCGCCCGCGTTTCCGCTTACGGCGTTCTTGTCAAAGAACGAATAAGCGTCGGAATAACCGGAAGCGTCGGAATATACGTACGCGTAAAGATGATCGCCCTCGGCAAGCTCGTCGGACAGACCCATGCTCATCTGGTTGTTCTTGTAATAACCGTATGCGCCGCCGTTTTCAACGCCCCAGAGCTTTGTTATCATGGGACCGTAGTCGGACGCCGTGGTCACAAAACCGTCTTTGCATTTTTCGTTGTGAAGCGTGATGAGAGCGTCGTTGATCGTCCATTTTTCGTCTCCGTCCTCGTCAGCCTTGTTGACTTTAACTTCGGCGGCGGCGATCTTTTCGCCGTCATAGACGGTAACGTAGATGAAGGGCAGGGCTGCCTCGGGTTCCGTTTCCGCTTCGGTCGTTATATCTTCTGCCGTCGTTATCTCTTCAGCCGTCGT
>DBWC01000013.1:3135-3416 GCA_002308615.1 Clostridiales bacterium UBA1248 | reverse complement strand
GCCCGCCGTCGTCGCTTCGGCGGCAGTCGTATCGTTAGCGGTGCCGCTGCAGCAAACAAACGTAAATAACAGTGCGAATACCGCGATGATAACAAATGTGATTTTTAAAGTGTTTTTCATCTTTTTCTTCCTTTCGTATTAAAAACACAGCCTAAAAGGCTGTGATCTTTACGTTTTTGTGCGGCAAAAGAAGACGGTGCTTTCCCCGCCGCCAAAACTGCTCTCCCCGCCTCACGGGAGACGTTTTAAGTTGTAAAGCTCCGCCAAGCATTCCGACTGGT
>DBWC01000013.1:0-3110 GCA_002308615.1 Clostridiales bacterium UBA1248 | reverse complement strand
GCACGATTTTCACGGCACTTTCCTCTACCCGGCAAAAAACCCGCCGATCTAACGGCGCACGCGACTGTATCGTCGCTTCGGGGGACGGAGCCTTTTAAATTTTCAACAAAAAGAGTTCCCCGCGGGCATACCGAAAGGAACTCCGTTTGATTTTAGTCTTCTACTTTGATTATCTGCTTGCCGTCATAATANNGACAGCACCTGCTTGCCGTCATAATATCCGCAAGCTCTGCAAACTCTGTGGCTGAGATTGTACTCACCGCACTTGGGGCATTTGACCATGCCGGGCATATCAAGCTTCCAGACGTTGGAACGTCTTCTGTCGCGTCTTGCCTTGCTGACCTTTCTCTTCGGTACTGCCATTTATCTGCACCTCCTTATAACGTATCTTGATCTTTGTTGTTCCGGCTGTGTTCACAGCCTTCCTCGTTAAGATCCTGCCCGCAAACCGGGCAAAGACCTTTGCAGTCTTCTCTGCATAAGGGTTTTGACGGGAAGCTGATGGAAAGCTCCTCGTACACCGTCGGATCAAGTTCGATCTGCCTGTCTTTATAAAATATCTCGTCGTCGCTCTCTTCTTCCTTCTGCAAAGACACGGTGCGGCGTATACTGCATTCACAGACCGTACCGATCTGTTTTCCGCAGCGCGCGCAATGCGTCGTATACGGCAGAGACGCGGAACATTCAAGCGTGTAAAAACCCGAAATATCGCAGATCTTTCCCTTGACCGATATATTTCCGCACGGTATGATATCAAGCCCCTTGAAATAAATATCGGAAACCTCGCTCAAGACGTTTTCCGTGAAGCTGAAATGGAGTTCTTTCAGTTCACCGCTCAATATGGGCGTAAGGTCGATCTTCATATTTATCTCCGAAAATAATGATATATTTACCCGCGGCATAAATCGCACAGAATATTATACATACAAGCGCGAAAAATGTCAATAGGCAAAAACAGATAATTTTAAACAATTTGTAAACTTTAGCGTTATACGGTCAGCATTTCACGCAGTTTTTCATATATCTTCTTCTCCGCGCGGGATACCTTGACCTGTGACAAACCGAGAGTATCCGCCGTCTGCTGCTGTGAATAGTCGCGAAAATACCGCAAAAATATTATTTTTTGTTCGGTTTTGTCAAGCTTTGCCACGGCGTCGCGCAGAGACAGGGACTCGCACAGATCGTTTATGCCGTCGTCCTCGGACGGTATCGCGCCTTCAAGCGTGACGTTTTCGTCGTCTCCGACGGATTCGGACAGCGAATGCATCGGATAAGCCGATTCAAGCGCGTCCGTCAGCTCTTCCTCGGATACGCCGCAGATCTTTGCAAGCTCCGATATGCGCGGCTCGTACCCGTGTTCGGCGGCGAATTTTTCTTTCTGCTTCATCGCGTTCTGCGCCGTGCGTTTTACCGTGCGGCTGACTTTTATTATTCCGTCGTCGCGCAGGAAGCGGCGTATCTCGCCGATTATAAGCGGCACGGCGTACGTGGAGAAAACCGTGCCGAAGGCTGGCTCGTAGCTTTTTATCGCTTTTATCATGCCTATCGCGCCTATCTGCACGAGGTCCTCGTATTCCGCGCCGCGGTCCGCGAACCTCGGCACGATGCTTCTGATAAGCCCCATGTTGGAGGACACAAGCTCGTCCATCGCGGCTTTGTCGCCCTGCTGTGCTTTGCGTATAAGCTCGGTGTTTCTTGCATAATCGTATGACTTCTGACCGTTCATCTGATCCCCTTCGCGTGCGCGGCGGATCTATCCCCGCCGCAAAAGTTGTTTTTCCATAAACACGCGCGTTCCGGCTCCGACCTTTGAATTGACTTTCACCTTGTCCGCAAACGTCTGCATTATCGCAAAACCCATACCGCTGCGCTCGCCTTTGACGTCCGTCGTATAAAGCGGCGTCATCGCAAGCGAAACGTCCGGTATGCCGCAGCCCTTATCGGTTATCAGAACGGTAAATCTGCCGTCGTCGTATAAGCGCGCGTTTATGTAGATCAGCCCCACGGTATTTTTATAAGCGTGGACGACGCAGTTCGTCACCGCCTCCGAAACGGCGCAGCGAACGTCCGCTATCTCCGTGACGGTCGGATCGGCGCGCGACAAAAGCTGTGAGACGCAGCCGCGTGCGACCGCCTCGTTTTCGGGGAGCGACGGAAGCGTCAGCTTCATTTCATTTATTATTTTATTACTTTTCATTTCGTACTCCTTTCACCGCCGGCTCGGTAATTATAACGGAGCAAAGCCCCGCCATATCGAGTATTTTCATAGCCCTCTCGTCCGCGCCTCTTAGTTTGAAGGCTACGCCCAGATTCCTGCAAAGCGCGTATCTGCCCATTATAAGCCCCAAGCCCGAGCTGTCCATAAACGTGATGCGCGATATGTCGAGCACAAGCTCGGCGGGTATGCGCTCTCCGACGCGTCCGTCTATCCTTGCCCGTACGTCTGCCGCAAGACAGTGGTCAAGCTCTCCGGATAAAACGGCGGTGAGCGTGCCGTTTTTTTCGTTGAATGTAAGAGCGTCCATTTTTTCTCTTCCCTTTCGCTTTTCTGTTATTATGATATTCGTTTCGGTACGATTTTTTTGTCGTATAAAATCAGTCAAGAAAAATTAAAAAAGACAGCCGACTTTGATGCCAGCTGTCTTAAATTATAAATAATAAATACGAAAGAATAAAAATCGGTGTCGGCGGAGCCGACATTCTGTGCGGCTAACGCCGCTCTTGGGGCTCCCCGCCCGTGAACCCCCGAAAACTCGTACCTCGTTTTCGCGGAACCCCGGTCGCCCCCCTTACGGGAACCCCCATTGCTCACTGTGTTCGCAACGGGGAACCCCTATTACCGCCCCAAACCCCACCATCCCCCCGAATTCTCTGGGCTTTCCGGCTTGGGGCTTTTGCGGCGGTAGGGGTCGGCGCCTCGACGACCCGTTAACCTTCCCCTGTTGGGGAAGGGGGACCGCGCCGGGGTTCCCCGAAAACGAGCTTGCCGAGTTTTTGGGGGTTCACGGGTGGGGACCCACCATTTTCGTCGGCGCAGCCGACACCGATTTTTATTCTTTATTCTTTCTTATTTATTCTTTATTCTTTAAAACGGACGACCAATGGTCGCC
>DBWC01000034.1 GCA_002308615.1 Clostridiales bacterium UBA1248 | reverse complement strand
GTTTCGCGCGGGTTGCCGGGACGGCAGGCGTCGGCGTACGCGGATTCGGATAAGAACTGTATATCCTCTTCCTTTAAGATACCGTGCAGATTTGCGGGTATGCCCACGTCCGCGGAGAGCTTGCGGACTTCGGCTATCGTCGCGTCGGCGGCTTCCTCGTCAGTCATGGCGTCGATGCCTTTGACGCACATCGCCTTGCCTATCGCGCGGTAGCGCTTGCCTGATACGGGCTTGTTGTAATCAAGTCCCACGGGCAGAAGTATCGCGCAGGCCACGCCGTGCGGCGTATCGTACAGAGCGGATAAACCGTGCGCCATGCTGTGTACTATGCCCAATCCGACGTTTGAGAAGCCCATACCGGCTATATACTGGCCGAGAGCCATTCCCTCGCGTCCGTCGGGCGTGTTTGCAACGGCTCCGCGCAGATTCGCGGCGATAAGACGGATGGCTTCAAGATGGAACATATCGCTTATTGCGCAGTGACCTTTTGTGATGTAGCCTTCTATCGCGTGCGTGAGCGCGTCCATACCTGTGGCGGCGGTGAGTCCCTTCGGCATCGTCGCCATCATATCCGGGTCGACTACCGCGATCTCGGGTATGTCGTTTACGTCAACGCATACGAATTTGCGCTTTTTCTCAACGTCCGTAATAACGTAGTTTATCGTGACCTCCGCGGCCGTTCCCGCCGTGGTCGGTACGGCTATCGTGAATACGGCGTGCTTTTTTGTCGGCGCGACGCCTTCAAGTGAGCGGACGTCCGCGAATTCCGGGTTGTTTATGATTATGCCTATCGCTTTTGCGGTGTCCATGCTCGAGCCGCCGCCCAGCGCGATCATACAGTCGGCGCCCGACGCCTTGAACGCTTCAACGCCGCCCTTGACGTTTTCTATCGTGGGGTTGGGTTTGATATCGCTGTAGACTGTGTACGGGAATCCGGCTTTGTCAAGCAGGTCCGTCACCTTTGCGGTAACGCCGAATTTAACGAGATCCGCGTCGGATGTGAGAAATACTTTCTTAAAGCCTCTTGCTTTGAGCTCCGGTACGATATTTTCTATCGCTCCGTGTCCGTGATAAGATATGGGGTTCAGAACTATGCGGTCTGCCATTTTTTTGTCCTCCGGTATTTATTTTTCTATATTATACCAAACAAATCCTTAAATGTAAAGGATAAATCAAATTATTTACGGTATCTTTACACATTCGGTCCGTTTTCCGCGGCGGCCTTTAAACGTACGCTTTCAGCTTTCTTTTTTATCCTCTTTTTTATCTGCAAAAGCGTAGTATTCGTGTACGAGGCTTTTGTAGCCCTGCGCTTTTATATCCTCGTATCTTACGTTGTAGCGCGCTTTCGTGCGCTTCCCGCTTATCAGATATCTTATACAGTCCTGCGCGTACAGATCTATCTGATGAAGGCTTTTATCCGTGTTTATTACGGAAAAGAACCAATAGCTCCAGGTGAGCTCGTTGTCGTCGCCCGATTCAAGCAGCTTTCTGTTGAATATGCGTATGAACGCCGCGGCGGCTTTTTCTCCCGACAGTCCGTTCCGCTTTCTCCAGCGCATGAGCGCGTGCGTTTTGCGGCGCATTTTGCCCTTAAGCTTTCTGACCGTGGCGGCGGCGATGTCCGTTTCGTTTTTTGTGCAGTAAAAGCCTAAAAACGTAAAGCCGTCCGACGGAGAGGAAAAACATTCTTTATCCGGATTTACAGTAAGCCCGGCGGAGCACAGATACGATCTTATATACTCCGCGTGCTCTTTTGTCTCCTCCCCGGTCTTTGCAAACAGGATTATATCGTCGGAATACCGCGCGTACGGCACGCCCTTTTCCTCAAAATACCGGTCGAGCGGCAACAGATACAGATTTGCGTAAAATGCGGACAGCGGCGTTCCCGCCATTATGCCCTTTTCCTCCGTTATTATATTCCCGCGCTCGACGACGCGCGGCTCGCAGAGCAGGGAGGATAAAAACGAGAAAAGCCGCGGATCGTCGGATAAAGCGTCCTTCAAAACCGGCAAAAACGATCTTACAGGCACGGAATTGAAATAATCGTGTATATCGACCTTATACGAATACATACCGTATATGCCGCGTATCTTCGTAAGCTTCCTTACCGCGTCCTTTGCAGTTCTGCCGGGGCGGAAAGAATAAAGTCCGTCGGAAAAAAGCCCGTCGTATTTGCGGAGCATAAGATACGTTAAAAGCTTCAGCACCGTGTTTTCATCCTGCGGATACGTGTAGACGGTCCGCTTCTTTGACGAGCTCATTTTGCTTATAACGGTTTTTTTAGGTAAGGGAAACGGCTTGTTTTCGTTTATCGCCTCGCATACGGGAACGTAAGCGCGGTCCGATATGAAGCCGGACAGATAACCGGAAAAAGCCTTTGGACAGCAAAGAGACGTTTTATAACGGTAAAACTTATCCCAGACGTCCTCATTTGATAAAAGATCTATAAGCGACATAGTAAAAAATAAAAAAGCAAAGAAGAGAAGACATTAAAGCCCGGAAAATTCCGGGATGTACCGGGCCGTACACGGACAGGCTGCCTGCGAAGCGCTGTGATAAATCCGTGCCGGGTCCGCCGCAGGCGCAAAGGGCGTTCTCTTTTTTGCTTTTTTTCTGTTTTAAAATCAGCCTTCAACAGCGCTGCGCGTGCGCTTTACGACGTATGCGCGGGTATTCCACCAGCCGTCGTAATCGTAGTAGTAACGGAGGTACGGTACGCCCTCCGCGGCGCATTTACTGCGCAGGCTCTTTGATTCGCTGCTGCACGACATAAGCTCGATAACAAGAGCTTTTTTTGCTCCCTTGTAAAACGTGTAAACGGTTATCTTGGAAGAATAACGGGATCTTTCTTTTTCATAACGGTATTCCGGGAAATCCTCGTTGAATATCTTTTCAAAATATTCAATGTAGCTGCCGTTGAAATTGAACTGGTTTTCCTCCGCGGGCATTCTCGGACCCCACGATTCTCCGGACGGTCCGTCTTCCTCTTCCCCGTGCTGCTCCTCTACGGGCTTGGGAGAGGGATCCTGCGGCTGCGGTTTTGCCTCGGGCTTTTTGGCGGCCTGTTCCTTTGAAGCTTCGTCCACTATTTTTTTGAAGAGATCAAAAGCGTCTTTTTCTTCTTTGGTCGCGTCTTTTTTGCCGAATAATTTGGACAGAAAATCCATTCTAATATCCTCCTGCCGTGATTTGCCGTATATTGCGCGGCTTTACGGATATATTTTAACCCATAAAACCGTTAATGTCAAGATGTTTTTTCAAATTTACGGCAATATGCTCTGCAGTTTTTTCAAATTAAAAATTTTTAAGCTCAATAACTATTGCAAAAAGTTGTTTTATATGATATAATCGCAATGAAAATAACAGGTTTGCCGACGTAAAAAGGAGACAGACAAATGGCAAAGTTTTATGTACGGGTGGGTTTCAGCTGTGAGTTTATAAAAGAGCAGGCGGAGCTCCACAAGGATCCGCTCACCATGCTTCAGAACAGTATACCGAAGAAATATTCACCGGAAAACATTTTATACAGATTTACGTTCGGTTTTTTCCGTTTTCATAACACGGATCTTAAACCGACCTGCAAAAAAATAGTGGAGGACGCCTGGCAGACGCTTTACCCCGACCGTCCGGACGTGATAAAGGTGCTTGTCACCGAGGACGACGGAACGGATACGGCGTCGCTTATGCGCTCGATCTACACGGGCTTGTACGGAGCGGATCAGTACCAGGAGCTTACGACGGAGCTTTCCGTTTCTATCCCGCTTTTGAAGGAAAGGGACGCGCTCAAAGCTTTTCGTATGCAGAATTATCTGTTCGCGATCGACTCCGGCTGCGGCTTTACCACACTTTTGTCCTCGTTCGGCGATTTTATCCGCAGAATGGATATATACGACACCGGTGACAACGAAAAGCGCATAAACTACACCGAATTTATAGTAAATAAGGAAAACGACGGTGAAAAAGCCGGTATGGACGATATAATAGAATCGCTCATGTGCAGCGAGGACGAGATAACGAACAATATCATAGGACTTGATATAAGCTATTTCTTAGACGGAGAGAAGCTCGACGAGCTCCGCAGATTCATGCGCAGACTGTATCCTCTGCAGAACAAGTACGTTTTCGTTTTCAGGATACCGTTCCTTGAAAAGAAAGCGCTTGACAAAGTGGCGTTCGCCATGTCCGATATGATGCTTCTGCGCGTAGTTCAGATACCGCCGCTTCACGATTACGTACTGCTTGAATCAATGTGGGATTCTCTGCGCCGGCTCGGCTTTCAGCCTGAAACGTCTTTGATCGATCTGTTTTTCAAGAAAGTGCAGCAGGAGAAGCAGGACGGAAGATTTTACGGCTTCAAGACCNNCCGCCGATAAGATAGTCCAGGAGATGGTGATGCTGAAGGTCAAAAACGACGCCGGGCTTGAAGCGGAAGGGAAGATCACGGACAGGATACGCGTATCAGTCGACGATCTGCCGGGGTTGTGCGGAAAGGTCAAGGAGGAGAGAAGCGGCTACGACGAGCTGAACGAGCTTATTGGTATGGAGACCATAAGTCAGCGCGTGCGCGAGATCGCCTCCCAGGTCAAGCTGTCGCTTCAAAACGACAAGCTGGACAGACCGTGCATACATATGCGTTTTACCGGCGCGCCCGGTACGGGCAAAACGACCGTAGCGCGTATAGTCGGTCAGATATTCAGAGAAGAGGGCATACTCCGCAAAGGTGCTTTCCTTGAATATTCCGCAAG
>DBWC01000130.1:8583-18045 GCA_002308615.1 Clostridiales bacterium UBA1248 | reverse complement strand
ATTTGCAGTACAAATTCCCTGCTTGCTCCGTTATGCGACAAAAAACCGGCTGAAATAAGGATTTCGTTCCTTACCTCAGCCGGTATTCATTTACTGTCCTTAAGAACACTCTGCATTATCCGGCGATCTTTTTTACGTTTTCCATTCCTTTTTGTCCTTTATATCCTCATATAAAGATAAAAACGATCCGTATCTTTCTTTTCTTATTTTATCCTCTTCGACAGCTTGCTTTACGGCGCAGCCGTCTTCTTTCGTATGCGTGCATTTAGTATATTTGCACTTGAAAAGATACGGCTCGAATTCCGGGAAAAGATACGGCAGCTCTTCTTTTTTGCAGAAATCGAATTTCTCAAAATCAAGCAGGCTGAAGCCGGGAGTATCCGCTAAAAACGTATTTTCATCCGTTTCGTACAGCGTTACGGCTCTCGTCGTGTTTTTGCCGCGCTCGATCTTTTTGCTTATCTGACCCGTTTCACACGACAGCTCAAGCTCCGGGAAAAGCGCGTTTAAAAGCGTTGATTTGCCGACGCCGGACGCGCCGCAGAACGCGCTGACGGTCCCCTTCTTTTGCCGTATATATTCCTTTAACTCATCTACACCCTTATCCGTTATGCTCGATACCGTGAAGCAGTCGTATCCGCAGGATACGTAAAGATCTTTTATTTCTTCCGCTTTTTTCGGATCAAGCTCCGTCTTTGTGACAGTTATGACGGGTCTTATACCGGAATTTTCACATATGACCGTCATTTTATCCGTCAGAATCTGAGACGGGTCCGGCGTTTTGCACGATACTACGATATATAAGATATCGAGATTTGCGATAGCGGGACGGAAAAAGAAATTTTTACGCTCCTGCACGCCGCTTATCATATAACCGCTTTCATCCTCGCGCAGAAAAACGATATCTCCGGGCAAAGGCTTTATTCCGTTATGCCTGAAGACGCCTTTTGCAAAAATATTTACTATTTTTTGCCCGCCGTCCTCCCCGTTGTCGGTTTTAACGGTATAACGCCCTCCGATGCAGGATAAAATTCTCGCCTTTATCACAGCTGTATTTCCGCGATCTCCTGTTTGATCTCTTCCTTGCCTTCGTCCACGGTCTCTTCCGTATCGGTATCGGTATCCGTATCCGTTTCCGTCTCCTCGGGCTCAGTCTCGGGAGGTCCGAGCGAGATCGTCATATTTATCTCCGTTCCTACCGGCGCGTCCGTCAGCGCGGATACGCTCTGGAAAATAACGGTATCCTTTTCAAATTCGGACTCCGCGTAGGATACGCTGCCTATAATGAATCCCGTGTCCGCAAGCTTCTTCTGCGCTTCCGTCACGCTTATGCCGCAGATATTCGGAACGGGCTTTTTCTCAACTACGTAGCTTCTTGAAATATAGACCGTTATCCTCTGACCGATCTCGACCTCGGTACCGGCGGGCGGGTCGGTGCGTATCACGTATTCCGCGGGTACGTTCTGATCTTCGATCCTCACCGCCTCAAGCACGTATCTGCTTGAATATTCGGCGCGCACGGACGAAAACGTCTTATACGTCAGATCCGGCAGGATCTCCTTTGTGGCGCCGGTGTATACGTAAAGCACGAGTTCAAGATCGGACGTCTTTTTACGCTCCGATCCTCCCTCGGGATTCTGAAGCACTATTTCGTTTATCTTCGTTCCTGTGGAGCCGGGTTTCAGCGTTACTTTGTAACCGAGCTGCGACAGCTCGTCGCGCAGCGTCTCGTTGTATATCATTCCGACGTAATCCTTTATGGTCACGTCCTTTGCGCCTTTATCCTCCACGGGATTGTCGGACAGCGTCATATTAAACAGATTTGCCACAAAAACGAAGCCGTATATGAAGACGATTATGAACAGAGCCGCAAACACGCCTAAAATTATGGGCAGTACAAGTCCTCCGCGCTCTCTTACGGTCTTCTTTTTTACGTTCTTTTTGGCTTTGGGCTTTTTTCTCTTCTGCCCCGCCTTCATAGCCTCAAGCTCCGCGGCGGATCTGAATTTTATGCCCGGATTTTTCTTTAAAGCGGATATATGCGTAAGCATCTGCTTTGCGGACTGATAACGCATCTCCGGAGACTTTTCCATCGCGCGCAGTATTATCTGCTCAAGTCCCTGCGGCATATCCGGTTTTATCTCGCGCGGACTTTTCGGCGCGTCGTTTACGTGCTTGTACGCAATCGCCACCGGCGTATCTCCGGTAAAAGGAAGCTCGCCGCACGAAAGCTCGTACATAAGGACGCCGACGGAATAGAGATCCGAGCGCTCGTCTATCGGCTCTTTGTTCATCGCCTGCTCGGGCGATATGTAGTTTACCGTGCCTATAGCCTGATCCGTCACCGTGAACGTATCCGTATCCGGCAGCTTTGCTATACCGAAATCAGCGACTTTTATAAGCCCGTTTTTCAAGAGCATTATGTTCTGCGGCTTTATGTCGCGGTGGATAACGCCCTTGCCGTGCGCGTGCTCGAGCGCTCTTAATATCTGCTCGGAGATATTGAGCGTTTCACGCCACGAAAGCGATCCGCCCTTGTGCTTCAAAAACGACTTTAAAGTGATGCCCTCGATATATTCCATAACGATATACTTGGTATTCCCCTTGACGGAAACGTCGTATATGTTGACGATATTCTCGTGTGAAAGCATTGCTACGGCTTTTGATTCGTTAATGAATCTCCTCAAAGCCTCCGTATCCTCAGCCACGTCGTTTTTCAGCATTTTTATCGCAACGGTACGGTTCATGAGCATATCCTCGGCCTTGAAGACGATAGCCATACCGCCAACGCCGATGACTTTTTCTATTTTATACCGTTTATCAAAAACTCTGCCGATATATTTATCAAATGCGTCCATTTATATACCTCTTAATTCAATCGTTTTCGGCAAGGATCACCGTTATGTTGTCGGGTCCGCCCGCCTTGTTTGCGGCGTCTATGAGCAGCTTTACTTTTTCGTCTCCGCCTTTTGACGTATCCGTCACGGTCCTGTAGATAAAGCTCTCGTCAAGCGCGTTTGTAAGACCGTCGCTGCACAAGATAAGCTTATCGGGTATTTCAGCCAGCCTGTATATGTCCGGCTCAACCTGATCCTCCGTGCCGAGGCATTTTGTAATTATGTTCTTTTTCGGATGCGTCGCCGCTTCTTCCTTTGTTATACGCCCTATGTCAACGAGATACTGAACGTATGAATTGTCCTTGCTGACCTGTTTAAGCTCGCCTCTGCTCGTTTCGTACAGGCGGCTGTCGCCGACGTTCAGGGCGATCACCTCGTCCTGCAGGATGAGCGCCGCTATGACCGTGGTACCCATTCCCTCAAGAGACGGATCCTCGCTGCGTTTGAAAATTTCCGCGTTTGCGGTCTGCGCCGCTTTGCAGAGCAGTTTTTCCGCTTCCGTTCTCGTAAGCTTTTTGACGCTCTGCACAGCCTGAAGAAGTCCGCCCGCTATACATTTGTCAAACGCCTGCATCGCGGCGGTGCTCGCTTCCTCTCCTCCGTTGGCTCCTCCCATACCGTCAAAGACGGCGCATAACGCAAGATCGTCTCCGAATTCCCTTATCAGAAAACGGTCCTGGTTTACGGGGCGGCGTACGCCGGTATCACTTTTTCCGAAGATCCTCATTGTTTTTTTCGCGACACGGTAAAGTGCGCGCCTTTCATAGCTTCAGTAAAAAATCCCATTTAATTATAATACTTCAAACTGTATATAGTATGAATTTTTGTTAAATTTTTAGGTCAGCGTTGTTTTCGTATTTTTTAGCCCGCAGCTGACCGCAGGAGGCGTTGATATCCGCGCCGAGCCTTTTGCGAACAGTCGCGTTTACGCCGTTTTTTTCAAGCGTTTTTACGAAATTCTCCGTCATTATCTTCTCTCCGCGGCGGAAATCGCGCTCTTTTATCGGATTTACCGGGATGAGATTAACGTGTATCGCCATACCGGGAAGATTTGATTTCAGCAGCTTTGCAAGCGTGACGGCGTCCTGCTCGGAGTTGTTTTTGCCGTCGATCAGCGCGTATTCAAAGCTTATGCGTCTGCCTGTTTTTTCAAAATACTGCCGGCACGCGGGAAGCAAAACTTCTATCGGAAATTTTCTGTTTACGGGCATTATCTCGTTTCTCTGCTCGTTTGTCGGGCTGTGAAGCGAGACGGACAAAGTTACCGGCAAGCCTTCGTCTGAAAAGCGTTTTATGCCGTCAACGATGCCGCAGGTGGAAAGTGAAATTTTTCTGCAGCTTATGTTCGCGCCGTTTTCGTTGTTCAACAGCTTTATAAAGCGTATGACGTTATCGTAATTGTCAAACGGCTCGCCCATGCCCATTATAACGACGTTTGATACGCGCTCGCCCACGTCGTTCTGCGCCTCGTATATCTGCGACAGCATTTCGGAAGCGTACAGACTTCTCTGCAGACCGTTTAACGTTGACGCGCAGAAGCGGCAGCCCATGCGGCAGCCCGCCTGACTTGATACGCAGACGGTATTTCCGTACTCGTGGCGCATAAATACGCTTTCTATGTATTCGCCGTCATAGCATTTAAACAGATATTTTACCGTTCCGTCGGTAGAAACGTATTTATTTTCGATTTTTACGGTGGGAATGATACATTTTTCCGCCAGCTTTTCCTTCATCTTCTTTGGAATGTTTGACATCTGCTCAAGTGAAGCGCCGGAATGAAGCCATTTGAATAGCTGTTTTGCTCTGTATTTTTCCTCGCCTGTTGATAAAACGAACTCCGTAAGCTCGTCCTCGTACATCGATAATATATCGGGCAGCATTTTATTTCCTTCTTATTTTCGCTACGTAAAACCCCTCCACGCCGTCTGTGTGCGGGTAGAACGTTTTTTCATATAAAAGCTCAAAATCATTGTTGCTTTTTAGAAATTCGGATACGTTTTCACCGTTTTCAGCCGATAAAACCGTGCAGGTGGAATATACCATTATACCGTCTTTTTTCAGATAAGTTGACGCGGCCTGCAGGATCAGTCTTTGAGTTGATATGAGCCTTTCCGTGTCCGTTATCTCTTTGTACCTCATATCCGGCTTCTGACCGAGGACGCCTAAGCCCGAACACGGCACGTCGCAGATCACGCGGTCGCATACGCCTTTAAGTTCGGAAAGCGGCTCGCGTCCATCGTGCTCGGCTGTTTTTATTATATTTATACCGAGCTTTTCCGCGGTTTTGTCTATGAGCTTTAATTTGTTTTTATGTATGTCGTATGCGTAGATCTTGCCGCTGTTTTTCATCTGTATAGCGGCGGAAACCGTCTTTCCGCCCGGCGCGGCGCATACGTCCGCGACCGTCATGCCGGGCTTTGCGTCAAGCGCTGTTACAGCCGCCTGGCTTGCGCCGTCTTCTATGTAAGCAAGATCTTTAATAATATCAAATAACGATTGCGTATCAACGTAATTTTTCAGCTTTAAGCCGAAATCGCTTTGAGGTATCGGCTCGGATGATACGCCGTTATCTGACAACAGTTTTTGAAGTTCCGCGACGTTCGTTTTGAGCGTATTTACGCGGAGCGTGATGTATCTGTTTTTGAACAGCGATCCGAGCATTTTTTCCGCTTCTTCAAAGCCGAGCTCGGCTGTCAAAAGCCCGCATATCTGCTCGGAAACAGAGTATTTTACGGATAAATAAGACGCGCTGTTTTCGCGCTTTATCTCCGGCATTCCCTCTCTTGCAACGCGGCGTAAAACGGCGTTTACAAAGCCGGCGGCGGATTGGCGCTCGTATTTTTTTGCAAGCTCCGCGCCTTCGTTCACTACCGAATAATCGGGAACGCGGTCAAGGTATAAAAGCTGATAAATTGATATGCGCAGGATGTTTTTCATCTCAAGCGTCATCTGCTCTATCGGCTTGTCCGAGACGGATGAAATAATATGATCAAGCGTTATGCGGCGTTCGAGCACGCCGTAAAAAAGCTTTGTGTAAAGCGCCTTTTCAGCGTCCTTCAGCCCGAATTTCTTTATAGCCGCATCCGCTTCGAGACCGCCGTATTTGCCCTGTCTTTCAAGCCTGCAAAGCGACAGGACGGCAAGCTCCCGCGCGGTGTACTTTCTTTTTTCTTCCATTATCTTCTTCTGATACGTGCGACGTAATACAAAAGCTGCATGGCGGATACCGCGAGCGCGCCGACGTAAGTCATAGCCGCGGCGGTGAGCACTCTTTTTACGCCCTTTATCTCCTCGGCTGTAAGCTCGCCGGAGGCGCTCAGTATTTTTACCGCTCTTTTGCTCGCGTTGAACTCAACGGGAAGCGTTATGAGCTGGAACGCGACGACGAGCATAAAGCAGACGATCCCGGCTATCTGAAGCGCCTCAAACGAAAGTATCGCGCCTAAAAATATAAGCGGTATGGCTAAGCTCGAGCCTATATTGCATATTTTAACGGCAGCCTGACGCAGCTTTGCCGGACCGTAGTTTTCATAATACTGTATCGCGTGCCCCGCCTCGTGCGCGGCTATGCCTACGGCGGCTATGCTGTTTTTGCCGAATACGGGATCGGACAGGCTTATCATATTTGACGACGGATCGTAGTTATCCGTCAGATTTCCTTTGATTTGGCATATGGCAACGTCGTTTATGCCGGCGCTGCGGAGCACCAGATTTGCCGACGCGAATCCGCTTAATTTCGAGCCGACGTTTGAATATTTTGAAATCGTGGCGTTTAAACTGATCCTGACTATAAGCACCAGCAGATACGCCGGGAGCATATACAGAAAATAATCGTACCAGTACATTATCCCTTACTTAAAATATCTCCTTCGCTTATCTGCCTGCCTCTTATATAATCGGCGCAGCTCATTTTCTGCTTTCCCTCGGGGATAAGCTCTTTTATATCAAGCGCGCCGTCGCCGCAGGCGACGATAAGACTGTTTTGTTTTGCGTCGGCAAAAAGTACCGTTCCCGGCGTTCCTTTGCCGTCGCAAACCTCTGTTTTTGCAATTCTTAATCCTTTTTTGCCTCTTTCGCTGTTCTGGTAACAGCCGCAGGCTAAAAGCGGATATACCCCGCGTATAAGATCGTGCAGTTCTTTTGCGGGTCTGTTGAAATCAAGCAAAAGCTCGGATTTTTCTATTTTCGGGCTGTACGTCGCTATGCTTTCGTCCTGCTTTTCGTATATCGCGCTGCCGTCAAAGATTTGCGGGATAGTATCAAGCAGAAGTGCAGATCCGATCTCTCCCATTTTTGTAAACAGCTGCCCGCAGTTCATGTCGGACGGTATTATTATCTCTGATTTTGCGATCATATCGCCCGTGTCGCATCCGGCGTCCATGCGCATTATCGTAACGCCCGTTTCCGTTTCGCCGTTTATGATGCTTCTCTGCACAGGCGCGGCGCCTCTGTATTTCGGAAGAAGCGAGCCGTGGACGTTTATACAGCCGTACCGCGGTATCTGCAAAAGCGATCCCGGAAAGATCTTGCCGTACGCCGCTACGACTATCATATCCGGCGCTTCCGCTCTGATTTTTTCGATTATCGCGTCGTCTCTCAGCGTTTTCGGCTGAAATACGGGGATATTATGAGCTTCCGCGTATTCTTTTACGGGCGGGGACTGCATTTTGTTGCCTCTGCCCTTCGGCTTGTCGGTCTGCGTGTAAACGGATATTACGTTATAATTATGTGTAACAAGCCCGTCAAGTATGCTTACGGCAAATTCCGGCGTGCCGAAAAATATAATTTTTTTATCAGTCATTTTCAAGTTCTTCTTTTGATAACATCCTTACGGCGTTGTCGTAAAAGATTATGCCGTCAAGATGGTCTATCTCGTGGCAAAGCGCGCGCGCCAAAAGTCCCTCTCCTTCAACGGTAAAGGTATTGCCGTGTCTGTCCGTCGCTTTGACCTTGACCTTTGCCGGGCGGTGCGTTATGCCCCATCTGTCCGGAACGGAAAGACATCCTTCTATTTCCTCCTGCTCGCCGCTCTGCTCTATGATCTCCGGGTTTATGAGTTCTATAAGCTCGCCCGGCTCGCATTCGACTATCGCGATACGGCGCAGAACGCCCACCTGCGGCGCGGCAAGACCGACGCCGTTCGCTTTATGCAGCGTCGCTTTCATATCGTCAAGCAGTCTTATGATCCTCGGTGTTATTTCCGTCACGGGACGGCATACTTTCCTTAATACCTCGTCGCCGTCTTTTACAATATTCAAAACAGCCATGATTTGCTCCTACATTTGATTTGGATTTATATCTACCGATATCCCTATATGTCTCGGGTATTTTTTCATAAAAGCTTTTATAAGCTCCGATACGAGCTCTCTCTGACGCTTGCCCATGCGCGTTTTGCATAAAAGCTGCATACGGCATATACCGTTTATTCTGTATATCTGCATCTCGCACGGGCCGTATATGAGCATTTTGACGTCGTTATAGTCCTTTGCTATCCTGCCCTCGAGCGCCGCGCGAAGCTCGGAGGCGGCGCGGTGTAAAAGCGTCTCGTCGTCGGACGAAAGCGAAAACAGGATGATATCGCAGAACGGCGGGAATAAAAGCATTTGCCGCATTTTGATCTCCGACTCAAAAAACTTGTCGTAGTCCTGCTTTTTTGAAAGCGCAATTATCTCGTGCTCCGGGTTGAACGTCTGTATAACGGCTTTTCCGGGCTTTTTGCTTCTGCCGGCGCGGCCGATGACTTGCGTTAAAAGCGAGAAAGCGCGTTCGTGCGCGTGATAATCGTCTAAATACAAGGCGTTATCCGTCATCACTACGCCTACGAGCGTGACGTTCGGAAAATCGTGCCCCTTTGTCACCATCTGCGTGCCGACTAAAATATCCGCTTTATGTTCTCTGAAATCGTTCAATATCCTGTCGTACGCGTTTTTCTCCGACGTCGTATCGGCGTCCATGCGTAAAACGTCAGCGCCCGGAACGGCGTTTGCTATCTGCTCGTCTATCCTCTGCGTACCGAAGCCTATCCTGCCTATGTGATCGGAGCCGCACTCCGGACATTTTTCAGGCTCGTTTACCGTATACCCGCAGTAATGGCACATAAGTCTGCCTCTGTCAGAGCCTCTGACTTTGTGATACGTCAGAGACACGTCGCACCTCGGACACATTATGACCTTGCCGCACATTTTACAGGATACGTAATGACTGTAGCCGCGGCGATTCAAAAACAGTATGCTCTGCTCGCCTTTGCGGTACGTTTCATTCAATAATCTGCAAAGCTCCGTTCCGACGGGGTCCGTTATGCCCTGCGCGTAATCGAGGCGCAGATCGGCGGTTATTACCTCCGGCAGCTTTGCGTCGCCGTAGCGCGAGCGAAGCGTGACGAGACGGTATTTTTCCTGTTTTGCCTTATAAAAGCTTTCTACGGACGGCGTTGCGGACGACAAAAGCATCAAAGCGTTGTTTTTTCCGCAGCGGTAGCGCGCGATATCTACGGCGCGGTACTTGGGTGACGATTCGGATTTATAAGTCGTCTCCTGCTCCTCGTCAATAACGAACAGTCCGAGAT
>DBWC01000130.1:468-8557 GCA_002308615.1 Clostridiales bacterium UBA1248 | reverse complement strand
GATGCGCCGCCACGCGTCGAAGCGCTCTCCCTCGGACAGCGCCGAGTGAAGGACCGCGATCCGCTCGCCGTAATACGAGCTGAAAACGCGGAGCGACTGAGGCGTTAACGCTATCTCCGGCACGAGCATTATTACTTTTCTGCCGGACGCTATGACCTTATCGCACACGGACTTGATAACGAGCGTCTTACCCGCGCCGGTGACGCCGTAAAGCAGAGCCGCCTCCGGCTTGCCGGTATTGCAAAGCTTTTTAAGCTCTTCCGACGCCGCCGTCTGCTCGGTATTAAGAGAGTCCGACGGCTTTTCGTCGCTGACTTTAAACGCCTGTCTGTAACGCTTGGTCTTTTCGCATAAAACGGCGTTTTTATCGACGAGCGCTTTGAGATTTGCGGCGGTTACGTTTAAATCGGATATTATTTTTGATTTTTCAGTTTTGCCGTGTTCTTTTAAATATGCGATTATCGCGTTCTGCGCCTCGCTCCGCGTCGTTATCTCCGATAAAAGTGTATAATACTCGTTATAAACGATGTTTTTAGACTCTTTTGCAAGGCTCGTTCTCGTTATAAAACCGTTTCTGTGCAGATACGACACGGCCTCGGTAACAGCCGGTCCGTACTCTTTTACGAGCGCGGAGCGCGTGTTCACGGTTTTTGAGGCGATCAGTGAATAAACGGCTGTCACCTTTGCGTTGAGCTCCGGTAAAGGTTTATCCGTTACGCCGTACAATTCGTCAAGGCTGCCTAAGATCGCCGTCGGGAACACGGTACGTACCGCGTCGCCGAACGAGCAGAACGTCGTGCTTTGCAGAAATTCGACAAGCCCGAGCATCTCGGTATCAAGCGAATAAAACCTGCCGTAAACGTGGTCTATCGCCTTATAAGCAATACCGTCCTCTGCTCCTTCTTTAAGTTCGGTTATAACGCCTAACGACATGCGGTTACCCGCGCCGAAAGGAACGGAAACGAAAGCGCCGACAAAAGCGAGATCATCGCCGGTGTAGCTGTAACCGTTTTCGCAGTCGTACGGAAGCGAAAGCAGTTTAACGACTGCAATAAGCATTATTTTGGTCTTGTTTCTTCAACGATGACGTATTCGCCCTCGTCCAGCATCCTTATCGCGTTTCTTACCGCTTTCTCGTCGCGGAGCTCCGGCTTGATCATGGAAGCAAGCGGCTTATCCGTTTCCTTTGCGGTTATTTTTCTCTCCGCCTCTTCTCTTTCGCGCACGTATTCGTCCGTGACGATATGAGCGCATTTTGAGGTTGCTATAACAAGCTCATAGCGGTTGTATTTGTTGTCCTTTGTCAGTTCTTCGATGGAAGGTTTAATCATTTTTCTCTCTCCTTATTTATTTGAAAAATTCATTCGGAAAATCCGGATTGTTTTTTGTCTTGTTTGATTCGGCTTCAGCTATCATTTCAAGCTGTCTTACGCATTCGTCTATCTTTCCGTCCTCGTTCAACAGAAAGTAGTCGTATTCGTCAAAGTACTGGAGCTCCTCGCGTGAGCGGGCGAGGCGTTTCAATATCTTCTCCTCGCTCTCTGTGCCTCTGTCGCGCAGTCTCTTTTCAAGTACGGCGTACGACGGGGGCAGAAGCATGACGAGCACCGCGTTTTTATCGCGCTTTTTTACCTGCATGGCGCCTACGACTTCTATTTCAAGTATGACGTTTACGCCTTTTTCAATATACGGCGTAAGCTGCGACACGGGCGTGCCGTAATATTCGCCGGTGTACTGAGCGTATTCGTAATAATTTCCGGCGGCGATGCCGTCCTCAAATTCTTTTTTCGTTATAAAGCGGTAATCCACGCCGTCTTTCTCTGCGCCGCGTATCTTCCTTGTCGTGTCCGATACGGAATAATGGAAATTCCTGCCTTTCTGCATAAGCCTTTCGCGCACCGTGCTTTTGCCGGAGCCGGCGGGACCGGACAGCACGAATACTATGCCTTTTTTCATTTTTCGCCCTCCCAGGATGACAGCCTTTCCGAGATCGCGTCGGGCGTCAGCGCGCTTAAAATTATATGGTCGCTGTCCGTGATTATCACGGCTTTGGTTTTTTTGCCGCAGGTGACGTCTATTACTCTGCCGGTATCCTTTGCGTCCGATACCATACGTTTTACCGGAGCCGATTCCGGTGAGCAAACGGCGATTATCCTGTCCGAAGAGACCATGCTGCCGTAGCCGATATTGATGAATTTCATATACTCTCCTTTTTCATGCGCCGCAGCGCTATTCATGTACCGCAGGTACTATTCATGCCGTAAGGCTATTCATGCGCCGCAAGGCGCTATTCATAAATTATGATTAAATTTGATAGCTATGAATTGGCTTCGCCATGAATTGCGCTTCGCGCATTATTCTATATTCTGTATCTGCTCTCTGATCTTCTCAAGCTCGCATTTAATAGCAACCACGTCGGCGGTGACAGACGGATTCTGCGCTTTTGAGCCTGTCGTGTTCGCCTCGCGGTTCATCTCCTGGCACCAGAAATCAAGATTTCTGCCGGCGGGTCCGTCGCCGTCGAGGATCTCCGTGAACGCTTTGATATGCGAGCGCAGGCGGACGAGCTCTTCATCCGTGGCGACTCTGTCCGCGAATATCGCGCACTCCGTTATCACGCGGCTCTCGTCGGCGGACGCGCCGATCTCCGCAAGCGTGTCTTTGAGCTTTTTATACAGCCTCGCCTCGTATTCCTTTACGGCGTCGCCGGATTTTGAATCGATACTGTCTACAGTTTTTGAAATAGTCTCAAGCTTTCCCTTTACGTCGGACACGAGCCTTGCGCCCTCGGCGCGTCTCGCTTCGTCAAATCTTTCGACAGCTTCAACAAGAACGGTTCTTATACGCTCCCAGTCAGCTTCAAGATCGTCTTCCTTTTTAGTTACCGTGAAAAGATCTCTGTTTTCGGCCACTTTCATTGTTGATATATCGTCCGGAAGCTCAAATCTGTCACGCAGCTCCTTCAAAGCGTTTATATACATTTCCGCGTAATCCGGATCAAGCGACAAGATCTCGCCCTCGGTCTGCGGTATATCGACGGAAATATAAACGTCAACTTTTCCGCGGCTTATGCCGCACTCGGTCAAAAGCGGTTTTATGCGTTCCTCCGCGAACGTATAGACTCTCGGCAGTCTGACCGAAACGTCAAGCGTTCTGTTATTGACGGATTTTATCTCGACCGTTATGTCGTATCCGTCTATGCGCTCACGGGCTCTGCCGTAGCCTGTCATACTTTTAAGCATATCAAACTTCCTTTTATATTTATTCTAAAATAAATTATAATGAATGCGATTATTTTTGTCAACTTTTTTAACATTAAAGTTAAGTAATATTTACCTAATATTTTTTTGTTATTCATCCCTCATTTATATTTGCTGATTTATTGGGTAAAATACACAAAAATACCGCGTTTATTCGTTTATTTGCATAAAATATGCAGATTTTTATTTTTTTATAAATTCCTATTGACATTTTATGCATTTTGGTGTATAATGAGTGCATAATTATTCAGTGAGGATGAATATGGCTAAAGTTTTTATCGACGGGGCCGCGGGAACGACCGGCTTGCAGATCTATGAGCGGTTAAGCAAAAGAGACGATATCGAGCTGATCAGACTGCAGGAGGAGCTCCGCAAGGACGAGGGCAAAAGAGCCGAGGCTGTGTCAAAATCGGATATCGCGTTTCTCTGCCTGCCGGACGACGCGGCAAAGCGCGCCGCGGAGCTTGCGGACGGCGATACGGTGATAATAGACACGTCAACGGCTCACAGAACGGCTGACGGCTGGGTATACGGTATGCCGGAGCTTAAAGGACAAAGAGAAAAAATAAGATCGTCAAAGCGCATCGCAAATCCGGGATGTCACGCAAGCGGATTCATAGCTCTTATCGCTCCGCTTTTGTCAAACGGCATCATCGATAAAGACGCAAAACTGTCATGCTTCTCGCTTACCGGCTATTCCGGCGGCGGCAAAAAGATGATCGCCGAGTATGAGGCGGAGGGCCGCGACCCCCTGCTGGACGCCCCGCGGCAGTACGGCCTGGGCCAGAAGCACAAGCACCTGCCCGAGATGCAGGCCCTGTGCGCCCTGGACCGCGCCCCGGTCTTCTGCCCCGTCGTCGCGCCCTATTACGCGGGGATGGAGGTCACCGTGCCCCTCTTTGCCGGTCAGGTGAAGGCCGGGCCGGAGGAGCTGAAGGCCTTCTACCGGGAATACTACCGGAGCGGCCTGATCCGCTTCGCNNTATTCCGGCGGCGGCAAAAAGATGATAGCGGAATATGAAAGTCCCGACAAAAGCGTTCTGCTGCTCGCTCCGAGACAGTACGGGCTGACGCAGAGCCACAAGCATCTGCCGGAGATGAAAGCGCTGTGCGGGCTGAAAAACGCTCCCGTCTTCTGCCCGACGGTCGCTCCGTTTTACTCCGGCATGCAGGTGACGGTGCCGCTGTTCGATACGGATACGGAAAAAATAAAAGAGATCTATTCTGAATTATATAACGGAGTGATACAGTATAAAGACGCGGCGGAAAACGGATTTTTATCGGCAAATACGTTATCCGGCAAAGATTCGATGTACGTCTGCGTTTACGGCAGCAGCGAAAGAGCGATCCTCTGCGCCGTCTACGACAACTTAGGCAAGGGCGCGTCCGGCGCGGCGATACAGAATATGAATATAGTAATGAACGAGACTGAAACAAAGGGATTGATATTATGAAAATGATAAACGGCGGCATCTGCGCCGCAAAAGGCTTTACCGCAAGCGGAGTACACTGCGGTATAAGGCACAATAAAATCAAAAAAGACCTCTCGCTTATATACAGCGAAGTGCCCGCCGCGGCAGCGGCGGTATATACGACTAACCTCGTTAAAGGCGCGCCGCTTTCGGTGACGAAGGATCACATAAAAGACGGTTTTGCGCAGGCTGTTATATGCAACAGCGGTAACGCTAACACCTGCAATTCAAACGGGATTGAAATAGCCGAGCAGACGTGCGAGCTTATCGCAAACGAACTCGGTATAAAGGCCGGCGATATAGTCGTCGCGTCAACGGGCGTCATAGGTCAGAAAATGAGTATAGAGCCGTTTGAAAAAGGTATTCCGTCGCTTGTCAAAGCTTTATCAAAAGACGGCTGCGACGACGCAGCTGAAGGCATTATGACGACGGACACGGTAAAAAAAGAGATAGCCGTTGAATTTGAGATAGGCGGCGTTCCGTGCAGGATCGGCGGTATCGCAAAAGGCAGCGGCATGATACATCCGAACATGGCGACGATGCTCGTGTTCATAACTTCGGACGTAAATATTTCCCCGGAAATATTACAGTACGCGCTGTCGACCGATATACAGAACACGTTCAATATGCTGAGCATTGACGGCGACACCTCTACTAACGATATGGTTACCGTTCTTGCAAACGGTATGGCGAACAATAAGAAGATAACGGACAAAGGCGAGGCGTTTGATGCATTTATGAAAGCGCTGAATACCGTGACCGTGACGCTTTGCAGGATGATAGCCGGCGACGGCGAGGGCGCGACGAAGCTGCTTGAATGTTCCGTATCCGGCGCGAAGACGCTTACGGATGCGAAGACCGTTGCAAAATCCGTGGTATGCTCTTCTCTGCTTAAAGCCGCGATGTTCGGCGCGGACGCCAACTGGGGACGCGTTCTGTGCGCGATAGGCTACTCCGGCGCGGAGGTTGACGTAAACAAAATCGACGTTTACTTTGAAAGCAAAGCCGGAAAAATAAAAGTCTGCGAAAACGGATCGGGCGTTGATTTTTCCGAAGAAGACGCGAAAAAGATACTTACGGAGACTGAAATAGATATAATAGTGAATTTAAACGACGGAGAGTATTCGTCAAAGGCTTGGGGCTGTGATCTTACGTACGATTACGTAAAGATAAACGGCGATTACCGCACGTAAAGGGGTTTAATTATGTCAAATCTGTCAAACGCGGAGAGGGCGGAGGTATTGACCGAGGCTCTGCCGTACATAAAACGCTATAACGGAAAGACGGTCGTCGTAAAATACGGCGGCGGCGCTATGGTCAGTCCGGCGTTAAAGGAACAGGTCATGGAGGATATCGTTCTTCTCTGGCTGATCGGCGTAAAGGTCGTGCTCGTGCACGGCGGCGGTCCGGAGATAAGCGAGCTTATGGTAAAGCTCGATAAAAAGCCGGAGTTTTACAACGGCTTAAGAGTTACGGACAAGGAGACCGCGGAGATCGTTCAGATGGTGCTTTCAGGCAAGGTCAACAAAACGCTCGTAAAGCTGCTTGAAGTCAAGGGCGGCAACGCCGTGGGTCTCTCCGGAGTCGACGGCAAGCTGATACAGGCGGAAGTGATGGACGAAAAGCTCGGATACGTGGGGAAGATCAAAAAGATCAATATAAAGCCCGTTTACGATCTGCTTGACGCCGGATATATCCCGGTCATCTCTACCATAGGCTGTGACGACAGGGGCGATACGTACAACATAAACGGCGACACCGCCGCGGCGTATATCGCGGGAGCCCTTAAAGCCGAAAGACTTATAATGATGACGGATACGGCGGGCATACTGCTTGACAAAGACGATCCTTCTACGCTGATACCGGAAATAACTCCGGCGCAGGCGGAGGAATTAAAAAGATCCGGCGTTATATCGGCAGGCATGATACCGAAGGTGGACTGCTGTACGGAAGCTCTTTCAAAGGGAGTTGAAAACGTTGTAATAATGGACGGGCGCATTCCGCACTCCATACTTATGGAGCTTCTGACGGATGAAGGCGCCGGCACGATGGTAAAAGGTGTAAAAAAATGAGTATTAAAGAACTTGATAAACAATATATAGCGCATACGTACAACCGTTTTCCCGTTTTATTCACTCACGGAAAAGGCTCGATTTTATACGACGATAACGGCAAGGAATACATAGATTTAGGCTCCGGTATCGGCGTCAGCTCGCTCGGCATATCGAGCGACGGCTGGATAGCATCCGTAACGGAACAGCTCGTAAAGCTGCAGCACACGTCAAACCTCTACTATACCGAGCCCTGCGCTCTGCTTGCAAAAACTCTCTGCGAGCGCACGGGATACAAAAAAGTATTCTTTTCAAACTCCGGCGCGGAGGCAAACGAGTGCGCGATAAAAGCCGCGCGTAAATACGCCGCGCAGGCGAAAGGAAAAGACTGCTACACGATAGTGACGCTGAACAACAGCTTCCACGGCAGGACGCTTACCACGCTTGCCGCGACCGGTCAGCCGAAATTCCACGAGAATTTCCAGCCGCTTACTCCCGGCTTCGTCCAGGCTACCGCGGGCAGCATTTACGAGCTTGAAGCGATATCCGCAAAATACAACGTAGCCGCGTTCATGGTAGAATGCATTCAGGGCGAGGGCGGTATCGTTCCGCTTGATCCGGAATACGTTTCCGAGATGTTCGAATTTGCGAAATATCACGATATCCTTACGATCTGTGACGAGGTGCAGACGGGCAACGGACGCACGGGAAAGCTGTATTCTTATATGAATTACGGCTTGCAGCCGGACATAATAACGACGGCAAAGGGACTTGCGGGCGGTCTGCCTATCGGTGCTACGCTGCTCTCCGAAAAAGTGCAGGACGTGTTTGAATACGGAGATCACGGTTCCACCTTCGGCGGAAATCCGGTTGCCGCCGCAGCTGCGCTGTCCGTAGTAAACCGGCTGACGGATGATTTCCTGCAGGAAGTCCGGGCTAAGAGCAACCTCCTCCGGAGTCTCCTCGAATCATGTCCGGGGATTAAGTCCGTATCCGGCCTGGGCCTGATGCTCGGCCTGGAAACCGTCAGACCGGCAGGTGAGGTGGTCGCCGCATGTATGGAACGCGGCGTGCTCTGCCTGACCGCCAAAACCAAGGTTCGTCTCCTCCCCGCCCTGAACATTCCGGAAGGACTCCTCCGCAGGGCCGCCGAGATCATCTGCGAAGTCTGCGGATAAACCACTCCCATATCCCGGTATTCCCTGCACAGTCCACAGAATTTATAAGAATCTGGAGGCCGCTGTATGTCATATCTTGTTCTGAGCAATGGCACTGTCTTTGAAGGCCGCCGTATCGGCGCGCATAT
>DBWC01000130.1:0-428 GCA_002308615.1 Clostridiales bacterium UBA1248 | reverse complement strand
CCCAGCTATTTCGGTCAGATCGTCACCCAGACCTTCCCGCTGATCGGTAATTACGGTGTCATTGAGGAGGATTTTGAAGGAAACAGCACACTTTTCGGTTATATTGTCCGGGAACTGTGCGATACGCCTTCCAACTTCCGTTCCGCCTATCCGCTGAATGAGTATCTTGTTGCCAAAGGTATTCCTGGTCTGTGCGGGGTGGACACACGGGAAATCGTCCGGATCACCCGGGAAGAAGGCGTGATGAACGCCATGATATGTGATGAAATCCCTGCGGATCTGGGCGAAATCCGTGCCTTCTCCGTCCGGAACGCTGTGGCTTCCGTTTCCTCCAACGTAAAGGAATACTTCCCGGCTGACGGGGCGGAAAAATGCCGGGTAGCCCTGATCGATTACGGGGCGAAGCACAACATCATCCGCAGCCTGCA
>DBWC01000004.1 GCA_002308615.1 Clostridiales bacterium UBA1248 | reverse complement strand
GATCGCCGGGCAGAGCCCGAGAACGATCAGCGCCAGATACAGCCGCCGGTTTATGTGGCCGAGCGATCGTTTGATTTTGAAAAACATTCTTTATGACTTCCTTTCTTCGTTGATGATTGTGTACCCGCTTTTAATACCTTTTGCTTTTTTTGCATGAAAGCGGGAACCGTTAACTTTCCAATGCGGGAAACAGTCCGCCTTTTCCTCGTTGGTCGAATAATGGCAAATAACGATGTTGGCTTTTGTGTCTTTGCCGCCGTTGGCAATGGGTCGAATGTGATCGATAGTCGGCTGATATCTGCTGTTTGGATTTCCGCAAGCGGATTTCTTGATCAGTCTGCCGGCATAATCGAATACCTCTTCTATTGTTCCGTAACGCTCATTCCAGAGTTCTTTAATCGAATACTTTGACATTGTTTTTCTCCTTAACTCAAAGATTTAAATGATATAACCTCAGTACCTTCGGCATGAGGTGACAGAAGAAAAAACGAACCTCCTGTATGACAGATTGTGAACGGACAAAAAAGACGTCCGCACATAAGCGCAGACGCCGAAAAAAACGACAATTCACCCGTCGTTGACGAGCCTGCGACCAAAAGTGCGTTATGCCGGAAGTTACCGTGAGTCTGTCAGTTTCACGGTAAGTATCCCGATTGCCGAAGCAACCGCTTAAGTCACTATTCACTTGATTGTATTATAACACATTATTACAAAAAAGCAAGTAGAAAAAGCGAATAAACGAGTGGTCATAATTATGACCACTCTAAATGGTCCGACCGGAGATAACGGATTTGACCAAACCATAACAAAATCAAGTGTTTACGGCACCTGCGCGCATTNNTTCCTCCGCTTCGCCGGTTCCGGAAAGATAAATCGCGGCAAAGAACCGAAACCACTTGTCTTTTGTGCGAAAAAATGATAGTATTTAATATGTCAGCATTTTAATTCAGGCAGGTTGAAATATATGAACGGTTTTTGCGAGCGGAAGTTCCGGTCAATGCTTTTGTCGGGGATTTTTACAAAAGCGGTTATGTACATAATGCTCCTCTGCGACAGTATTATCGCAGGGTATTTTGTCGGCAAATCCGGGGTCGCGGCAATCAACGCGATCACGCCCGTTACCGGCGTCGTGACTTTTTTCGGCGATCTCTGTTCGACGGGCGTCGGCATCGTTTTCACCCGGGAGGTCGGAGCGATGAGAAAAAAGCGCGCCGACGAGATCTACGGTCAGGGGCTTATTATCAGCCTTTCCATCGGGCTTTTATCGGCGCTTGCGATCTTTCTGATGCGCGGCGTTTATTTCAATCTGAACGGCGTGGCGGGAGAGATCCGGGAGGAAGCGCTCAAGTATTATATGCTGATGCCGATCAACGCCTTGCTGACGATCGTGATTTTTTATCTTGAACAGATGGTCTACAGCGACGGCGACGAGCTCTGCAACAACGTCTGCTACGCCTTCCAGATCGGCGGAAATATCGTATGCTCCGTCATTCTCGCGAAGTATATGGGGATGACCGGCATCATCCTCGGATCGATCATCGGAAACTCCCTCGGCATCCTCGCCTGCGTCTGGCATTACTTCCGCAAGGGCAACACGCTTCATTTTACGTGGCATCTTTCGTTCAAAGACTTTCTTATGACGTCGCGATACAGCATCGTCGATTCCTCGGTTTATCTGTGCTGGGCGCTGATGGACTACGTTCTGATCGGATTTGTTTCGAGCCGCTACGGAGATCCCGGACTGATAACCCTCGCCGTTGTCGTAAGTCTGATCGAATTCGGCGTCGTGCTTGACGGCGTCGGTATGGCGATGCAGCCTTTAATCGGCACCTATTACGGAGAAAAGAATCACCGCCTTATCAAACGTGTTATGAAGTCGGGGATAAAGGCGGCGTTGATCCAGGGCGCGGCGGCGACGGCGCTGATCTGTATTTTCGCAAAGCAGTTCTGCGGTCTTTTCGGTATCACGGGAGGCGCTGCGCTTGAGCCTTCGGTCGCCGCGGTGCGGATCGTATCGATCGGATTCACCTTTGTCAGCGCCGTGTCGCTGACGACCTCATACTATATGCTGATCGACCGGATCGGGATGGCGACGTGTATCGCCTGTTTGCAGAACGGCGCGCTGTATATGGCGCTTCCCGTCCTCGGAGGTGTGATTTTCGGCATAACAGGTATGTGGGCGGGATTTGTCATATCTCCGCTTTTGACGCTGATCGCCGCGCTGTTTTTCGTATATCTGCGCTTCGGAAAGGACAACTTTCCTTTCCTTCTTAAAGATATGGATTCCGAGATCGTCGTTATGGACGACAAGCTGACTCCAAAGACTTCCGTAAAGCTTTCAGAACAGGTCGGCGATTCCATGCTTTCTCACGGATATCCGAAAGAGGTTTCAAATCGTGCGGCGTTGTTTGTTGAAGAGATCGGTCTGACCGTTCTCGAAAAGAACAAGAAGTCAAAAAAGCAGGTGCTGATCGAGCTGTCGCTCTTTTATGAAGAGGATTCGGTCCTCGTTATTGAGCGTGATTCGGGAAAACTTTTCGACATAACGGATCCGGATCTCGAGATCGCCGGTCTCAGCAGTCTTACTTTGAACGGACTTATGAGGTCGCACACGGAAAAGGCATATCTCGTGACCACCGGATACAACCGGAATATGATCCGTTTCCGCCTTGACGGCGGCGAGGCGGAGGTACGCGGATGAATATTATTATTTATGATTTCGGGACAAGCAGCCTGAAGACCTGCCTGTTTAACGTCGACAACGGCGGGATCGCCCTCGAGGCGTCTTCAAACGCCTCATACGGTCTTTACGTTCTTGAAAACGGCGGCGCCGAACAGGATCCCGGGGAATGGTGGCAGGCGATCTGTAAAACGACAAAAGAGCTCTTTGACAAAACGGAGATCAAGCCCGAAGAGATCTCCGGCCTCGCCTTCTGCGCGCAGATGCAGGGGGTCGTCCTCGTCGATGAAAACGGGAAAGCGCTGCGCCGGGCTATGAGCTATATGGACTGCAGGGGAGCAAAGGAATTCAACGACTGTATGGGGAAAGGGATCGTCAAGGTATCCGGATGCAGTCTCTATAAGCTTCTTCGTAATCTGCGCGTGAATTACGCCGGATCGACAAGCGTCAAAGATCCCGTATGGAAGTATAAGTGGGTCGAAAACAACGAGCCGGAACTCTTCGCCAAGGTCGACAAATGGCTTGACGTAGGCGACTATCTTGTTTCGCGCTGTATCGGGAAGATCGTAAGGACAGCGGATTCCGCCTTTGCGACCTTCCTCTACGATACCCGCAAGGGCAGGGAGGGCTGGAACAAAGGGCTTTTGAAGATGTATAAGGTCAAGCCCGAACACCTTCCCCCAATAATAAACAGCACCGATCTTGCCGGCTCTCTGACCGGAGAGGCGGCAAAAGACCTCGGTCTGAAGCCGGGCACGCCTGTTTTCGGAGGCGGGGGCGACACGACCTTCGTCAACATCGGCGCGGGATGTACGACGCCGGGTGACACGCATATCTACGTCGGAACATCGGGTTGGGTATCAACTTTTCTTGACTATCAGACGGTCGA
>DBWC01000140.1:13990-32060 GCA_002308615.1 Clostridiales bacterium UBA1248 | reverse complement strand
AAAATTATTTTTAAATTTATATTATATATATTGATTTTTTTTATCCGGCGTGATATCATTGAATATGGATAATGATATACTTCCGGAGGTTTACAATGAAAAGAAGACTGTTATCCGCGTTACTGCTCGCCGTTATGCTTTTTTCGGTCATTTCGTGTACGCAGACCGATACGGATACGACGACTGATGAAATTACAGAGACGGAACCGGACGTTTTCACAGATCCCGTGCAGACCGCGTCGTCCGATACTGAGACGGACGCGCAGACTTTCCCGCCCGACGACGTTACGACCGGCGAGGAAGTAGTTGACGAGGAACCGGTTTTCTACGAGAGTAAGTCTAAGGACAAAATAAACGTTGAAAACACCGATTTTTCAAAGCTTGACTGGAATGCTTCGATATCCGCCGCAAACGAATACGCAAACGGCGTTCAGGGCAAATTCACCGACGGCGCGCGCTCCGGATACACGATAAGCAACAGAAATATGTCTTTGACTTACCACATCCTGCAAAACGATACGATGATCGTAAATTCGCTTACGAATTCGCAGGGCGTTCCGTATTTTGAAAACACGATGGACGCGTATATACGTCTCGGCGACGATTATTACGTCGCGTCAGAATCTCTTTACAGCGGCAGGATGAACAGTCAGAGGATCGGTTATTATTACTACGACTTTCATTTCCGCGATCAGAATTTCATAAACCCCGATACGAAAAAGACGTATGCCGAGGGCGAGGAATGCATAGATCTTTTAAAGGATTACGGAGACAAATTCAAAGGCAACGACATAAAAAATCTGCAGTATGAAAACGGGATTTTGTCATACACCGTAAGCACGCTCGTCGATCCTTATATCGAGCTTAAAGGTCTTGAGGTATCATGCGACGAATACGACGCTCTGCAGATAACCGTCAAGGCTGATTCATCGGATATTCTGAGCGTTCTGCTTTTGACTGCAAAAACCGGCGCTTACAGTCCGGACAGGCAGCTCGTTTACAGATTCAACGCGGGAGAAGAAACAACGATGGTTATACCCTTCTCCGCGATGAAAAGCCTGAGCGGCACTATAGTCTCGATAAAGATAGCGCTCGGCACCGAAACGAAGGAAAACGTACAGATATCCGATATGAAGCTCCTCAAGCGCGGCGGCGAGCATCTGCCGCTTCTGCTCGAGCGTTCATATCACACGTATCCCGATAAAGTTCACGAACAGATACGCGTTGTTGCAACGGAAAAATACACCGGCGGCGGATATCTCGGGACTGTTATCGAAATACCCGCGTCAACGGTGCGCAAGATGATACTGAAGGACGACGAAAAAGAATACAACGGCATACCGGATTCGTTTGACTTCAAAAAAATGGAATACGTCGGCTTTGATATCAAAAGCGCGGGCGTTTTCGGCATAATCATCCCGTACGACCAGAACGGTACGGTAAAGGTGGAACTTAAAAACAGCAAATACATCATCACGCGCGAGGTAAAGCTCGCCGACAAACTTGACGCCAACGCGTCGGAACAGCTTTACCACAGGATATACACCTCCGACAGCCATCAGTTCAACGATCTGCGCAAGGAAGCGTATATCGAACGTAATCCGCTTAAAGATATTCAGCTTATCAAGAATCAGTACAGCTCAAAAGTATTCTTCTACAACAAGATAAGAGGATGTTACGATATTTTCACGACCGGCGCCGGCTTTGTGGACGCTTATAATCAGACGCCGGACAAACAGATTGGCGTAAACATTGTCGTCACGGGAGACGGCGTAGTTGACAGAACGGTCTATTTCAACGTATATACCGCGTCCGGCGCGCTTGAATGCGCAGCCGTACTCGATCAGGACTCCGCTCTGCTTCCAATACCAGTTCAGGTAAGCAAAAACTTCGTAGGTGAAAAAGAAGAGTCAAATTACGATCCGGGTGACAATTCATTCGGCGGCGAAGCGTACGTTCCCGTTGTCGTCGGAAAGGACGAGAGCCGGAAGCTGACGGTTTTGCATCTGTATCAGAACTGGGGCAAATACGCCTTGAAGCAGCTTTCGTCAATAAGCTTTATCCAGCCGTATTATCACCTCTCAGTCGGCGTTTCCGAGACTAACTGTATAGCGCCGTACTTCGTGTTCGGCAAAGACGGTTGGACACTGCCCGATTTCAGAGCGAATTCCGCGCCGATGTGGGCTTCTCAGCCGCAGCACACGTCTACCGGCAGACTGTATTTCTTAAACTACAGCACGCAGACTAAGGGCGACGTTTATATGTCCGAATCACAGTCCGCGAACATAGCCTCAGCCGGACCGGTGTACGCCGATATTACGATGAACTATCTGTCAGACGACGAGGCGATAGCCGCGACTTACAGGCATACGGAGCTTCCGCAGACGGACGAAAACCGCACGCTGTACGAAATACGCATGACCGTGCTTAAAGACGTCACCATCCAGAATTTCAGCAAAAACTTCACTATTTTCAAATTTGACGGCAGATACGCAAGCGCTTTGTATAAAAAGATCAGCTACGTTGACGAAAACAACGAAATAGTTACGGAGGACGCGGATACAAAGAGGAAAATATCCCGCCTTGTAAAGCTTGGTACCGAATCTCCGTACGTAGCCGTGTACGAGCCGACGTTCAAGGTGCCGGGAAGCGAGGTCACGGACGCCGTAAACTTTGCGATGATAATAAAAAATTACGACATAACGATCGGCGGAGAAAAATACACGGGCAATCTCATCTTCAGAGAAAACGCCATATCGGCTCAGACGCATATAGAGCTGACGCTCGACATTGAAAACGTGACGCTGAAAGCCGGCGATACGATCAATATCGATATGATCCTTCTGCCCTGGGGCGAGACAAAGAGCGCAAACGACGACAACGTGAGAGCTGTACGGGAAGATACCTGCATAAATCCCTATAAGGTCACGGTCAAGAAGGGCTCGGTGATTGAAGATACCTACGTTCCCATGGTAAAGGCTGAAAACAACGAAGCCGAATTCACGTTTTCAGGCGGTGCAAACCGCGGCGTCGTAAGAGTTTACGGATTTGATAGCTACAAGCTGCCGAAGATCAACGTCAAGGTCGACGGAAAATGGCAGGAGCTTGAGCTGGCGGGACCTAACGGCTACGACGGATACCAGGTATACTCCGACGGGGACGGTACGTATTCATTCGCGTTCGTACTCGATATGGACGCCGCAGATTCTTATGAACTGCAGATAAAGCAGTGATTATAAAGGAGGTCCACATGAAAAAAAAGATAACGGTCTTACTTCTGCTTTGCTTTATGCTTCTTTCCTGTATTCTGACAGGTTGTAAAGAAATACCGGATGAGACTGCGGACAAAACGACAGCTGTCCCCGGCACGGATACGGAAACTGACGTCGTGACCGAGACAGAAGAGGTTACAACGGAGGAGATAATCGTGGACGAAGAACCCGTATTTTATGAAAAATCGGAAAAAGATCCGATAGATCCCGCCGCGGCTGACGCGAGCGGAGCTGATTGGAACAGCACCATAAACAACGCAAATATGCTTGCGGACGGCGTGCAGGGCAAATTCACGGATGCGGCGCGTCATAAATTCCTGTTTTCAAATACGAACGCTTCTCTGCTTTACGATCTTAACACCGAGGGCTCAAAGGGTATCGCGGCGATATATAACGCGGACGGTAAGCCTTATTTTGAGGGCGTATCCGACGTTTGCATACTGCTTGACGACGGATCTGTTTTCAGCGCTTCCGAGTCGCTTAACAACGGACGTATGAACAGCCACAGGCTTGGTTATTACTACTACGATTTCCGTTTCTGTGATCAGATGTTTGTTTCCGCGAGTGCAAAGGAACAGATCACAGACGGTGAAGGCTGTTACGATATCATTGCAAACGCGACGACCTGGAGAACTCACGATACGACAAAAGTTGTAAAGAGTGACGGCATAATGTCGTTTACGATCAACGATTCATACGATCCGTACGTTATGGGCAAGGTAAAGTTCGATACAACCGAATATGACGCGATACAGATAACTCTGAAAACCGAATCTGCGCAGACCGGCAATTTCTATATAGTCGCCGGCTCTCAGTCCAACTACAACGGTGAGCAGAACGTCGGATTCAGATTCAATTCCGGCGATTGGGTCACGTGCGTCGTTCCTCTTTCGGCAATACCGGATTATACGGGATACGTCACCGGATTTCGAATCGACGTAGGCGAAGCTAACGGCGAGCTCATACAAATAAAGGAATTAAAAGCGATCAAACGTGGTGAATCAGCATCTCCGTTCCAACTTGAGCGTGTATTCCACACGTATTCCGATAAAATGCATGAGGTCGTAAGGATCGTCGCCGCGACCGAATACGAAGGCGGCGGCAGATTTGAATCGACGATAAAGATACCCGCCGATACGGTAAGAAAATTTGTTTTGAAAAACAAAGACGGCGAGGTATCCGAGCTTGAAGGCTTTGATTTTTCAACCACGGAATACGTAGGCTTTGACGTTAAG
Organism: Clostridiales bacterium UBA1248; assembly: GCA_002308615.1. GTDB lineage: Bacteria > Bacillota > Clostridia > Oscillospirales > CAG-272 > UBA1248. The sequence goes on along the minus strand of DBWC01000140.1, from coordinate 27,553 downwards.
GGCACAGGCGTTTTCGGTATAATAATGCCCGCGCTTGAAGACAACGGAGACATAAGAGTCGAGCTTAAAGACGGTTATTACGTTATAACGCGCGGCAAAGAGATCGGAGGCAAGGTCAAAATCAAAGGAGACGCGTATTTCGGTCACAGGATATATACGACGACTTCTCACCAGTTCAACGATCTGCGAAAAGAAGCGTATATCGAGCGCAATCCTTTAACCGACGTTTACATAACAAAATCCGAAAACAGCTCAAAATACGCCGGCTACAACGCTCTTACCGGCTGCTACCGCTTCACCATAAGCGGCTCGGACTTCAACAGAGCGTATTACAGAGAGCCTGACAAGCATTACAAATTCAACACGCTTATTTCCGGCGACGGCGTAGTTGACAGAACTGTATATATACAGACGTCCGAGCCTGTCGGTCAGCTTGAATGTGCGGCGATACTCGACCAGAACGATCTTATGATGCCGATACCGCTTGAGGTCGGCAAAAACTTCAGGGGCGAGATAGAGGAGCCGTTTTACGATCCGAACGATACGGCGTACGGCGAGGTCTATCTGCCGTTGACCGTCGGCAAGGACGAGGTCAAAAAATACACTCTGCTCCACTTATATCAGAACTGGGGCAATTATCCGTTAAAACAGCTTTCGTTCATAGCCTTCCATATCTGTTATTATCATTTGTCCGTTGGCGTTACTGAGACTAACTGTATCGCTCCATACTATGTTTACGGCAAAGACGGATGGACGCTTCCCGATTTCCGAGCTAATTCCGCACCGCTCTGGTCCGGTCAGCCTCAACATACGAGTGCGGGCAGACTGTACTTCTTACAGTATAAGGACAGCGACGGAAACGCTTATAAATCGGAATCCCAAAGCGCGGACATACTTTCCGCAGGTCCCGTTTACGCGGATATAAATATGGAATATCTGTCTGACGACGGCAAGATAAAAGCGACGTACAGGCATACAGAGATGCCGCATAAGGACGAGAACAGAACGTACTATAAAATTAAACTCGAAGTTCTTGAAGACGTAAGCATTAAAGACTTTAAAAACAATTTCTCGTTCTTTACGTTTGACGGACGTTCCGTTATATATTCACATACAGGTTATCTTAACGAAAATAACGAGATGATCACGGAAAAGGTGAAAAAGGGCGATCGTATGATCAAGCTCGGCAAGGAATATCCGTATTACGATTATTACGACGGCAATAACGAAGATTCCGTAAACTTTGCGCTTATCGTTCTTGGCAGCGATATAACGGTCGGCGGAAAGAAATACGACGGCAATTTAGTATTTCACGACGTATACGACGAGATACTGAATTACGGTTCGCTTTCTCTTGATCTTGACGACGTAACGCTCAAAGCAGGAGACGTGCTCGAGCTCAACATCATACTTATGCCGTGGGGTTATTCCACGAGCAAAGACGATCATAACGTGCGCGACGTAAGAGAAGACAGCTGCATAGATCCGTATAAGATCACGGTCATCAAGGGAGAAGCGGTCGAAGACGACTTCATCCCATCCGTAAAGGCTTCAAACGGCACGGCGCAGTTCAAGATCAGCGGCGGCAAAAACTACTGTGCGATTAGAGTTTACGGCTTTGAGAATTATACTCTGCCGCAAATGACCGCGAAAGCTGACGGAGCCGAGGTTGAATTTAACGTATCAAGCGATCACGGCTACGACGGATACCAGGTATATCTTGACTCTGACGGAACATATTCGTTCTCGTTCGTTGTAAACATGGATAAGGCTTCCGAGTACGAACTGACGCTCAAGCAGTAAAACAAAAAAGGATGGATTGAAGATACTCAATTCATCCTTATTCCGCTTTAACGACAATAAATTGAAAGGTGTATTATTATGAAACTTCCGGGTTACTATCAGGATCTGCACGTATTTCACGTCGGCTGTGAAGAACCGCACGCTTATTTTATCCCCGCGCAAAGCTATGAGGCGGCAAGAGACGAAAACCGCGCGAAAAGCAGATATTTCAAATCATTATGCGGCGTATGGGATTTTAAATTCTATCCGTCTTTATCAGAGCTTCCGGAGATAACGGAGCTTGATAACGTATGCTTTGACAGTATCGAAGTTCCGAGAAGCTGGCAGACGAAGCTCGGTTCCGGCTACGACGTCCCGCAGTATTCTAACTGCCTGTATCCTTTTCCGTTCGATCCGCCTTTCGTCCCGTCGGACGATCCGTGCGGATTATACGTAAAGACGTTCACTCTGCCTGAAAATATTTTGGAAAACAAGCGCGTATATATAATGTTTGAAGGCGTTGACAGCGGATTCTTCCTTTACTGCAACGATAAGTTTATCGGTTACAGCCAGGTCGCGCATATGTCAAGCGAATTTGAGCTGACAAAATATCTGAACGAAGGCAAAAACGAGCTTAAAGTCATAGTCTTAAAATGGACTGACGGCTCGTACCTTGAAGACCAGGACAAATACAGATTCTCCGGTATCTTCCGCGAGGTGTATCTGTTGTTCCGAGATAATGCGCATATAAAAGACATAGACGTAAAAACAAAGCTGACGCGCGGATACAAGCGCGGACAGATCGACGTTGCGTTTAAAGTTGACGGAGACGCAAAGCCGTGCGCTTCTCTGCTTTATAACGGAAAGGAGTGGGCGCTGAACGACGGTCACGCGGAAGTAAACGACCCGATGCTCTGGTCGGATGAAGAGCCGATTCTGTATGAGCTGTATATAAGATCCGGCGACGAGCATATCGTCATACCGGTCGGCTTTACGGATATAAAGGTCAAAGACAAGGTCGCTTTTCTTAACGGGAAGCCGATCAAATTCAAGGGCGTCAACCGTCACGACAGCCATCCGCTGCTCGGCTCGGCGACGCCGTACGACCATATGAAAGAAGATATAATGATCTTCAAGCGCCACAATATAAACGCTGTCAGAACGTCTCACTATCCGAACGATCCGAGGTTCGCGCTGCTCTGCGACAGATACGGGATCATGATGATAGACGAGACGGATCTTGAAGCGCACGGCGTTGCGTTCTTCGCGCCGTGGTCGCTTTTGTCGGATGATCCGGAATGGCAGGACGCGTACGTTGACCGCGTAAAGCTGATGTACGAGCGCGACAAAAACCATCCGAGCATAATAATGTGGTCGCTCGGAAACGAGGCGGGCTACGGCAGAAATCAGAAAGCAATGTCAAAATATATCAAAGCGCGCGATAAAAAGCGCCTCGTCCACTACGAGGGCGGAAACGAGGGCTACACCAAAGGCGTATCGCAGTCAGGCGTTTTAGACGTTGAAAGCTATATGTACCCAAGCGTTGATTTTATTGAAAAATACGCAAAGGACGATAGCAAAAAACTGCCTTTGTACTTATGCGAATACTGCCACGCCATGGGCAACGGTCCCGGAGATCTGTCCGCTTACTGGGCTTTGTTTGACAAATACGACTGTCTGCTCGGAGGCTGCGTATGGGAGTTCACCGATCATTCCGTTTTGACGAAAGACGGCTTTACGTACGGCGGCGATTTCGGCGAGGTGCCGCACGACGGCAACTTCTGCGTTGACGGTCTCGTATATCCCGACAGAAGACCTCACACCGGACTGTTAGAGCTTAAGCAGGCGCTTATGCCGTTTGATATTACGGATAAAGGCGAAATACCTCATACAGGCGGCGCAAAAGAATATGAAATAAAGAACAAATACCGCTTTAAAAACCTGATAGATGATTATAAGCTGAAAGCGGTACAGGAACATAACGGAAAAGCCGTAAAAACAGAGATTTTTGACAAGCTTGATATAGAACCGCTGTCAACCAACACAATTTATTTTATTCCGGAAAAATTCAAAGACGGTATAAGCACCGTGACCTTCAGTCTTGTATCAAAAACAGCGTCGGAATGGGCGCCTGCCGGGTATGAATACGGTCATTTGCAGTTCGTTTACGGAGAGTTTGAAAAGAACATTATACCCGAAAAGCCTTATAAAGTACATTGCCTGCAGACGGAGACGAACGTCATAGCCGAAGCGGGCGATACGATGTATATTTTCAGCAATTCCGATGGCTCGCTGCAACAGATAATAAACAACGGCAAAGCGGAGCTTGAAAAGCCCGTCAAAGTCGGTGTTTGGAGAGCCCCGACGGACAATGACAGGAATATCAGAAACGAGTGGCAGAGATACGGATATGATATAGCCGAATCAAACTGCCACGCGGAGCCTGATATTTACAGCGACGATGAAAAAGCCGTCATAAGCTACAGCGTCTCCTTAGGACGCTTCAACGATCCGCCTATACTGCGTTATCTTGTGACATATACGGTCTACGGAGACGGTACTCTGAAGGTCGAATACGGCGTGTCCGTAAGAGAGGGCTTGCCTTTCTTACCGCGTTTCGGCTGTGAATTCATGCTGCCTGCCGAGACGGAAAACGTAAAATACTTCGGTTACGGTCCTATGGAATCGTATTCGGACAAGCGTCTTGCCGCGGTTTTGGGCGAATTCAAATCAAAGGTAAAGGATCAGCACGAGCCGTACGTAAGACCGCAGGAAAACGGATCGCACTTCGGTTCGAAATGGGCGCAGATCTATTCAACCGCGGGTGAAGGCTTGACTTTTGCCGGCGATATGCATTTCTCCGCTTCGCCTTACAGCATAAAACAGCTGACAAAGACACCTCACGAATACGAGCTTAGACCGGACGGGCTGACGTATGTAAAAATCGACTATAAGCAAAGCGGGATAGGATCAAATTCCTGCGGACCGGCGCTTGCCGAGGAATACAGATTCAAGGAAACGGAATTCAGCTTTGAATTCGTTATCAAGCCCGGCGTCGCCGCGGATACCGACGCGTACGAGCTTTACAAGACCATTTACGAATAAATAAACGCATATAAGAAAGCTGAGAAATCTGAAACGGTTTCTCAGCTTTATTTATTTGATCTTTCAGCCGTCGCATCTGCCGGCGCGCTCGTTTGAGAATTCCGACACGGGAAATTCCATATTGCGGAATACCGAGCAGGCGTCGTCCGATTCCGTGAACTGGCATTCTTTTTCGGGCACCGAGTAGATCCTCGCGTCAAGCAGATACTGCGCGGGGCGCTCCAGTCTCATGACCGAGAAAAGCCCGACGGAAACTACGAGTCTGCGCTCGCCTTGCGGCGCTAAATTTCCGATGCGCGACGCGACGCCCGACGGTATATCGCGCTCCGAGCCGCACGGACAGTGGTGCGGTATTCTGCGCTCTATAATTTTTGCGCCGAGCACGACGGGATCCGCGACTTCAAGCACGGCGGTCGGCAAAGAGGAATTACCGCAGCCACATCTGTTCGATTCGGGAATATCGGGCGCGCCGGAGCAGAAGCCGTCCGTATTGGGATCGGATCTGAAAACGGACGTGCCGCCTTCTCCGCCGTAGAGCACCGTGCGCTTGTCGCAGACGCAGAGCCCCTCTATTATCTGTCTGTTCGTCATATTGACGCAGCATTCAAACGTCATTCTTATATATATGCGCGCGTCAATGCGGTAAAATCCGTTATTGAACGGTACGGGGTCCACGCTTATATCGGCGGCGGCGATCTCAGCCGAACAGCAGCGCACGTTTGTTGAATGTTCCACTATATCTCTGCCGTAATCCGTAAGAAATACGGCGGTATCTTCAAAGCAGTCCTTGTCGCGGCAGCTGTCAAATATCCTGTTTGTGTCAATATACGCGTTGTCGCGTCCCTGACACCCTCTGTTATCTGTCATATCATCCTCCGTATAAAAAGTTTTTTATCATCCTTCATCTATATTATACGGAGTTTTGTCTTTATGTGTTACTGCACTTCCGTCTGCAAAAACGTGGGCTTTGTAAGACCGAACAAGATCTTTATAAAATCCTCTTTATACGGGATGAATTCGCCCGTTTTTATCATTTCGAGCACGGTTTTGCAGTCGGCCCATTTTACGTCTCTTACCTCTTCTTTTTGCAGAACGAGAGTATTTATATTAACGTCTTTTACGAACACGAAAAAGTCGTCAAAGCCGCGGTCAAATGCAAGCGTTATGATGGGTCTTACGTCCGTAAAGTCAAGCTTTAAACCGATTTCTTCTTCTAATTCGCGCTGCGCCGCTTCTCTTCCATTTTCCCCGGCTAACGCGCTGCCGCCGACGGTGAGATCCCACTGTCCGGGATAACCGCTTTTGAAAAACTGCCTTTGCTGTATGAGCATTTTATTATCTGTCGATAAAATGACTATATGTACGACGCGGCGGTATTCTCCGTCTGTAAACGGTATGCCGCGCGGCTTCATTTTACCGGTAGGCGCTCCGTTTACGTCGAGTATATCAAAAAGCTCGTTTTTTTCCGTTTTTATCGTTTTCTGGTACGCGAGGCGCTCGTCGCCGTTTTTCAGATATATTATCCCGCAGTATTCAAAACCGTTTTTGATAAGCGTTTTCTGCATGGGTATATTGTCTCTGTGCGTGTCTATCCGTACGCTTCCGCAGAATGACAGCGCAAAATCAAAGCACAGACCGGCAGCGCCTTTGCCGTGATGATCTTTTGACACGGCTATCCTGTGTACCGCTCTGTACGGTCCGTCGTCCTTCCATTTGCCCTCGTATATCTTTTCATACGTCGGCTCGGGCGTATCCATGCAGCAGAAAACGCAGGCGATATCGCCGCCATCGACCGCAACGTATAAAATACCGTTATCGATATCCGATCTTATATCCGCTTCCGCCGGGTAGCCGCCCGTCCATTGTTTCATATTTCCGCTTTGCCGCATAAACGTGCGCGCGTCATCATATATTTGCTCTATCGCTTTAATTTCTTTATAAACCGCTTTTCTGATAACCATAACGTAACCGACCCGTTTTTCTTAATAGCTGAATTATATAATATATTTAATAAAATGTCAAGCATTATCATTGACATTGATCGAATTTTGTGGTAAAATAACGATGAAATAGTATATATGTAATAATACGGAGCACAAAATGAACGACAATAAAGCGCCGATAGGGCGCAGATATAAGGAAGTGACGGTAAAGACCGCGATACCGATATGGTGCGCTTCGGCCGTCTGGATAATCGCGGCGCTGTTCTTTCCGATGTACAGCGTATGGCACATAATAATCGCAGCGCTTTTATCCGCCGCGGTCGGCGTTATCGTAAAGCTCATATTGCCTAAGGAAACAAAGCGGGTCGAGGTACCGTTTGCGTCCGGCAATTTAGCCCTTGACGGCATAATTGCGGAGATAGACAGAGCGGACGACGCGCTTGAAAACGTAAGATCAAGCATTTCGGACGCTTCTCCGTCCGCCGCTGACAAAATATACGGGATAAGAGAACAGATAGGCAGGATAAGGCAGGCGCTTATAAATTCTCCGGACGACATAACGTCCGTACGCAGATTCATAAACTATTATCTGCCGACGACGGTGAATTTAGCGGAAAAATACAAAGTGACTCTTGAAGCTGAAAGCGAGGGGGAAAACGCAAAAAAGACGCTGTCTTCCATTGAAGCCGTTTTTGACCGGATCAGGCATTCTTTTGAAAAACAGCACGACGCACTGTTTGAAAACGACGCGATAGACACCTCCGCCGAGATCAAGGTCCTTGAAACAATGCTGCAAAGAGATAATCTGAAATAAAAAAATAATTGAAAGGAACATAAAACAATGTCAGAAGAGATCAAATTAACTCTTGATCCGTTTGGAGAAAAGGAAGCGGAAGAGATAGCGTCCGAGGATATCCCGGTAGAACAGAAGCTCGCACAGTTGTCCGAGCTTGCGGCGGCGAATCTTACCGAGGCGGAGCTTGCTCAGATAGAAGAATTTGCAGAACAGATAGATATAACCGATACGACGGCGATACTGCAGTACGGAGCGGGCCCTCAGCAGAAGGTTGCTGATTTTTCGGATTCGGCGCTCAAAAGCGTGCGCACGGAACAGCTCGGCGAAGCCGGTGAGATGATATCAAAGCTCGTAGGCGAGCTTAAAACCTTCAACAGGGAAATAGACGATTCGGGCAAATTCAAGCTGTTCAAGAGCTTCAAGAAAAAAGCTCTGACGCTCAAAGCAAAATACGACAAATGCGAGGTCAGCGTAAACGATATAGTTACGGTGCTTGACGGACATCAGGTAACGCTTCTCAAAGACATAAACATACTCGATCAGCTTTACGACAAGAATCTTGCCAATTTCAAAGAGCTTTCCATGTATATTTTAGCCGGCAAACAGAAGCTGCAGACGGAACGCGAGACTACGCTTGTGCAGCTTCAGAAAAAAGCCGAGGAATCCGGTCTTGCCGAGGACGCGCAGAAAGCAAGCGACTTTGCCGCAAGCTGCGACCGTTTTGAAAAGAAGATATACGATCTTGAGCTCACGCGCATGGTCACTATACAGATGGCGCCGCAGATACGCCTCGTTCAGAGCAACGACAGCGTCATGAGCGAAAAGATACAGTCCACGATAGTCAACACGATCCCGTTATGGAAGAGCCAGATGCTTATCGCGTTGGGTCTCGCTCATTCAGAGCAGGCGCTCAAAGCCGAGCAGGCGGTTAACGAGATGACGAACGAGCTGTTAAAGAAAAACGCGGAAAAGCTGCATCAGAGCACCGTAGGCATTGCTAAAGAAGCGGAACGCGGAATAATAGATATAGAAACGCTCACGCATACAAACGAGGAGCTTATCGCAACTTTAGACGAGGTACAGCAGATACGCGAAGAAGGCCATGAAAAACGCATTGCCGCGGAGACCGAGCTTGCGCGTATCGAGACCGAGGTCAAAAACAAGCTTTTAGAGATAAGGAAATAAATGAAGAAATTTTTCAAGTACAACAGGGTCGCCGCGATATGCGCCCTGGTACTCATAGTTTTGCTTTGCATATTCGGCGGTGTAAACCGGACTGTTTATTCGTATAAGAATAAGGCGGAAAAGTTATATCCGATATACGATATGTCGGACGCTACGGATCTGACTAAATTCAAGGAGTTTGCCGTAAAACTGTCAGCAATCGCAAAATCAAACGGATGTTACACTTTAGAGCTTGACGGTTATATTGCCGAGCTTGCCACTGATTATCCGTTTGTCAATAACAATTATGCCATATTAAAAATTACCTCTTCTTCCGCCGCGGTATATAACGAACTCGTCTCGAAATCAAACGTTGACGAACAGCAGCTCAGATCAGCGAAATCTTACTATTACGAGATGGATTCGATCCTGACGCGCCTTCGGAATTCAAGCGAAAACAGCGAATACGTCAAATCCGTCGAAAAATACAACAAAGCGGCTGAAAAATACAATAAGGCAAAAAACACTTTTCCGGCAAATATCCTGACGTGGTATCTGCCGGACGCCTCGGTGCTTGACAAATGAGATATTTTAAACGAATTGCCGCGCTTTTTCTTGCCGTTTTTTCCGTATTTCTTCTCTGCTCCTGCTTCAAAAGCGAAAAAACGGATGACCTGCCGGATCCAACGGATGATTTTTACGTTTATGACGAGGCAAACGTGCTCGATCCGGAGATCGAAGAATATATAATCGGTAAAAACGCGGATCTGTACAATAAATGCGGCGGGCAGATAGTCGTCGCGTGCGTCAATACTACCGGATACGTCGACATAAAGGACTACGCTCTTTCCCTGTTCAACAAATGGGGCGTAGGTTCAAGTGTCAGAAACAACGGCATATTGATCCTTTTGTCGATAGGCGAGGACGATTACTGGGTGCTTCAGGGCGAAGGGCTTGAAGATCTTATACAGTCCGGTACGGTCAAGCTTATGCTTGACGAGTATCTTGAACCGTATTTCGCATCAAAACGGTACGGCGAAGGAGTCAGAGCCCTTTTTGACGCGTTTATTTCCGAGTACGAGCAGATATACTCTATAAGCACCGTCCAGCTTCCCGCGGACGCGATCGAAAGCTATGTTCCCGAGACGTCAGATCTTTCGGCTGAATCAGAACCTTTGAGCTTATGGCGGATAATATCGATCATCTCGCTTGTCATAGTGGGCTTTACCGTCGCGGTCATAGTTCTGATAGTAATTATCAGCATTGTTATAACGCTGTTTATAATAATCGCATCGGCGTTCAGCGCGGGATCCGGAACCCCGTTCCGCGGGCACATAAACGTAAATCCGCACAGCTTCAGACCCACCGGAACGTTTCATACCGGCGGCTTCCGTTTCGGCGGATATACCGGAGGATCACATCACGGCGGCGGCTTTCACGGAGGTGGTTTCCACGGCGGAGGATTTACCGGCGGCTCTCACGGAGGCGGGTTCTCCGGAGGTTCGCACGGAGGCGGTTTCTCCGGAGGTTCTCATCACAGCGGAGGCGGCGGATTTTCACGCGGAGGCGGAGCCGGAAGAAGATAAAAATTTAAGGATATCAAAATGGCGGAATCAAACGGATTTGTTTATACGGAGCCGAAACGCAGATATTTTAAAGAATATCTGTCGGCTTGCCGTGAATCAATAGAAAATAACGATACGGAATGGAATCCCGTAAAGAAGGAGGATCTTTACCGCTTCCGTTTTTACGCGCCCAAAATGTATAAGCGCATGAAAAGCGGCAAAGGTCTGCCGGAGAATTATCCCGTTACGTTTACGTACTGGTGTTTTAAGGATAACACTTTTGTTGGCGAATGTCAGGTAAGACCGTATATCAAAGGAGAGACCGTCAAAAACATAGGTCACATCGGTTATTCCGTCCGTCCTTCTCTGCGCGGCAAGGGATACGGGCAGATGATGCTCGGCTTTGCCGTAAGAAAGCTTACCGAATTCGGCGTTTATCCGATTTACGCCGTATGCCATAAAGAAAACACGGTTTCATATCACTGCTTATCAAAGGCCGGCTTCAGACGCGCCGAAGAACGCGCCGACGAAAACGGTAAACCGTCGTATTTATACGAGCTGCGTTATGAAAAGGATAAAGAGATAATACATCCGTGCGAGATATCGTGCGGAGCCGTGGTCTATACAGTTATAAACGGCGCTGTGAAATACGCGCTTATACGCTCGTTCACGGGCGATCAGGGATTTCCCAAAGGTCATATCGAGGGAGACGAAAGCGAAAGTCAGACCGCGCTGCGCGAGATAAAAGAAGAAATAGGCGTTGACGCAAAGCTGCTTGACGGATTTTACGAGCAGACGGCGTTTTATCTGCCGAGGAAAAGGAACGTCTTAAAACGCGTCACTTATTTTCTCGCATATTACGAAAATCAGACGCTCGTACCTCAGCAGGCGGAGATAGCGGACGTAAGGCTTATGGACTACGACCAGGCTATGAGCGTACTGCGGCACGAGGATTCAAAATCGTTACTGTACAAAGCAAACGAATACATAACGGAGAATATGCAATGATAAAACCGAAAAGATTGAAGCCCGGCGATAAAGCCGCGGCGGTATCGCTTTCCGCCGGCAGTCTCGGCGAGGAAAAGCTCATACACAAGTTCGATATTGCAAAAAACAGATTTGCAGAATACGGCGTTGAGCTTATCGCCATGCCGCACGCTCTGAAAGGCAGAAAATACGTTTACGAGCATCCAAAGGAGCGCGCCGCCGATCTTATGGCCGCGTTTTCCGACCCGGATATAAAAGCGGTGATATGCGCGATAGGCGGCGACGATACGGCAAGACTTTTGCCCTATATAGATTTTGACGTGATAAGAAACAACCCGAAGATATTTACGGGTTATTCCGATACCACGTCAAATCATTTTATGATGCATAAAGCCGGACTTGTTTCGTACTACGGCGGAAACATAATGTGCGATTTTGCCGAATACGTTGAGATGAATCCGTATTTCAAGCATTCGTTTGAAAATACGCTGATAAGCCCGCAGCCGACGCTCGATATACCCGCAAGCGAGTTTTACGCGTGCGAGTGTGATAAAGTACACTGGGGCCTTGAAAATATCAACAAGAGGCCTAATCTGCATAAAAGCAAAGGATATGAGATACTCCAGGGTCACGGCAAAGTCGAAGGCGTGCTTATGGGCGGCTGTGCCGAGGTGTTTATGATGCTGTCTTTTACGGATCTCTGGCATTCCGTAGACTGGCGCGGCAAGCTCCTTTTGCTTGAAACGAGTGAGGACGATATGCCGCCGGATTATCTTTTGTGGACGCTGCGCGGGATGGCGGCGGACGGTATGTTTGATAAGATAAACGGCATAGTTATGGGCAGACCGGATTATGAGGATAAATACGAAAAATACAAAGAGATCGTAAAAAAAGCGCTTTTTGAAGCCGGCAAACCTGATCTTCCCGTTTTATACAGCGTAAACGTCGGTCACGCGTACCCTATAGGCATACTGCCGCTCGGGCTGAGATACGAGATAGACTGTGATAACAAGCGGTTTACTCTGCTGGAGCCGGCGACGGAATAATTAAGAATCCAAAAATTAAGAATGTGGGAAGCGCCCACTCCTCGGGAACCCTCATTGCTCACTATGTTCGCAACGGGGAACGAGTTTTTGGGGGTTCACGGGCGGGGAGCCCCAATTTTACAAGAGGATCAAATATGTACGAAAAACTTGTTGACGTTCTTAAAGGACGCGAGGACAATTACTTGCTGCCGTTTTACTGGCAGCACGGCGATCACAGAGAAAAGATCCCGGAGCAGATAGAACGCATATACAAGAGCGGCTGCCGCGCGCTCTGCGTTGAGTCGCGCCCACACAAGGATTTCTGCGGTCCCGGCTGGTGGGCGGATATGGATATAATCATATCCGAATGCAAAGCCCGCGATATGAAGGTCTGGATCTTGGACGACGATCACTTCCCTACCGGTCACGCAAACGGAGCGGTAAAAGCTCATCCGGAGCTTCGCAAATGGATGATTTACGAGCGCCACACGGACGTATGCGGACCGCTTGACGACGCGCTTTTGATAGTTGAAGACGAAAACGAAGATCACATACTTCTCGGCGCGTATATCTATCCGCGCGCGGAAAAAGGTGAAGAATGCCTGCCGGAGCCGGTCGAGGTGACCGGTCAGATAAAAGACGGATTTCTGCGCTTCTCCGTTCCGGAGGGCGTTTACCGCGTGTTCTTTTTCTACAAATCACGCCGCGGCGCGTCAAATATCGATTATATTGATATGCTCCGCCCGCAGTCCGTGCGTCTTCTTATAGACGCGGTGTACGAGCCGCATTATAAACGTTACAAAGAGCATTTCGGTAAAACTATAGCCGGATTTTTCTCCGACGAGCCGTTTTTCGGCAACACCTGGTCCGGTCCTCATTCGACAGATCTCGGAATGTATACTCACACCGTCGGTATGCCGGGTCTCGCTTTGCCGTATAACGATAAAATAATTCAAATGATGAAAGACGCGCTCGGCTTTGATCCTCTGCCTTTCTTCCCCGCTCTGTGGTTCGATATGGGCGACAAAACCGGCGACGTGCGCCACGCTTATATGGACGCGGCGACAAAGCTTTACCGTGACAGTTTTACAAGGCAATTAGGCGACTGGTGCGAAGCTCGCGGAGTCCGGTATATCGGCCACATAATAGAGGACATGAACGCTCACGCGCGTCTTGGCTGCAGCGGCGGTCATTAT
>DBWC01000140.1:0-13930 GCA_002308615.1 Clostridiales bacterium UBA1248 | reverse complement strand
TTCGGCAACAACGCGGATCCCGAGTTTTTCGACTACGTTCTTGCAAAGTTAGCGTCGTCTTTTGCGCATATCGGTACGCAGACGGAAAACCGCGCGATGTGCGAGGTTTTCGGCGCTTACGGCTGGGCTGAAGGCACGCCTTTGATGAAATGGCTTATAGATCATCTGCTTGTCCGCGGCGTCAANNCCCGACTGTCCGCCGCATTTCGGCGCTGAGGGAGCTGATCCGCAGTTTGAGGGATTTACGAAGCTGATGAACTACACAAACAAGGCGGCGCATCTTCTGTCTGCCGGAGTACACAGAGCCGACGCGGCGATACTTTACCACGCGGACGCGGAATGGTGCAGCGGCGTCGGCGGCGCGATGCTCACGCAGGTCCCGGCAAAAATGCTTTACGACGAGCATATAGATTTTGATATTCTGCCCGCGGACTGTTTCGTTTCGGACAGCGGCAGCCGCGTATATCCGGCAACAGTAAAAGACGGTGTTTTATGCGTGGGAGCACAGCGCTATAAATGCTTGATCGTTCCCGCCGCAAATAAGCTTCCGCAAAAGCTTATAGACAAGCTAAACGAACTGAAAAAGCTCGGAGCCTGCATTATCAGAATGACGGATAAAACGACTAAATACGACGTGATAACGGAATTTGAAGACTTTTTTGATTGCGATATAACGGTTGATGGTGAATATCCTTATCTGCGCTGCGCTCACTACACGGACGGACAGGCGGAAATATATATGTTCGTAAATGAAAGCATAAACAAGCCCGTAAAAACGACGGTATTTCTCCTCTCCGTGAAGGATATAAAGCGCGGGGCGGTGCTTGATATGTTAAACGACAAAAAATACGCCGTCGATATAAAGGACGGCAGACTTGAGCTTGATCTGGCTCCGTATCAGTCCGTTATCGCCATCTTTGACCGCGGCGATGAAGAACTTGCCGGGTTTGAACCTGAAAAGAAACTTATAAAAGAAAAAGAGGCAGATCTCATTTTTAAAATCGAGACCGCTCTTTATACGGATATGGATAATTATTCCGTGTTTGCCGAAAGCGCAAAAACCGGTGATATGCCGGATATTCCCGCGGATTTCTCCGGCAGGATACGCTGCACGTGCAGGTTTGAAAAGCCGGAGGGCGTTTGCGGCATAGACTTAGGCTTTGTCGGACAGACTGCGCATCTTTTCTGCAACGGAGCCGACCTCGGTGTACGCATCTGTCCGCCGTACAGCTACGATCTATCAGACGCTTTAAAAGACGGCGAGAATGAAATAGTGATCGAGGTGTCAAACACGCTTGCAAATGCCGTGCGCGACGGCTTCTCCGCTTTTCTTGCCATACCCGCGTCGGGGATAAAGGGACCGGTAACGTGGACGAAAAGAATTAAGAATTAAAGGGAGCTTTCGCTCCCTTATTTATTTTGCTAAAACTCTGAACAGCTCCTGCATAAGCGGGTCGCGATGGATATGCGTTACGCGGCACATGAAATGGCGTCTGTTGTCGTACGCATACTGATGGTCGTATTCCGGGATAGGCGCGTGGATTATTTCGGAAAGCATAAAGCGCCCGCCGTCGTTCAACAGCCACGCCGCCGCCGTTACGTCCCAGATTATGCGGCTCCATACTCTGCCCTTTGCGTATTCCTCCGCCGCTTCCGTCGTATGCTTTACGAGATAATCGCAGAGTGCGTTTTTGCCTTTTAGCCAGTAATCAAGCTCGGGTCCCGATACATAGAACGCGGAGACCACGCCCATGCACGGCAGCTGTACGAGCGGACAGCCGCAGCCGAAAACGACGCGCGCGGCGGCTATATCCTGCATCATATTGAACTCGTTCGTATCTATCCACGACGTATAGTGACCGCCGAGCCAGACGACGACAATGTTATCTACGATCTCCGGCTTCATAAGTATCGCGGACGCAACGTTCGTTATGCATCCTATCGCAACGACGTAAAGCGGGTCTTCCTTGCTGTATTTCATCGCAAGCTCGCACAGATGACGCGCGGCGGGACTTTCGACAAACGTCTTTTCGTCTTTAAGATACTGTCTGCTTCCCTTATAAACGTTTTTCTTCATCTCTTCATCGCCTGTCAGCGTGAGCAAATTCATTATCTCGTCATAGCTTTTTTCCATCCCGTCCTCGGGCGAATTTGAGTTTGAGTTGAAAAACGGGCAGGCGTATATCGCTTTAACGTTCGTTTTTTCGTGCTTTACCAAAAGCGACAGCGCAAACTGGTCGTCTATCTCGTTATAAGTATCAGTATCGAGCACGCAGTCCACCGTACCCGCCGGTACCGCTAAATTTTTCAGTCTTTCAGCCTCCGTCATCATATATCCCCTTTTTGTTTTTTATTTATTCTATCATAATTTATTATTTTAGTCAATAAAAAAAGAAAAATATCTTTACTTTTTTATTATTTTGTGATAGAATGATACAGAAAGCGAGGTATAAGAAAATGAAGTTCAAACGTATATTTACCGTATTTGTTCTTTTTTCGGTGCTTCTGTCCGTTTTTGCATGCACCGGAGCGCCCGACGTAACCGAGACGGAGCCTGAAACGGACGAAAAAACAGAGCCCGTCACGACTGAAGCCGAAACGGAAACGGAAACCGAGACGGAGACCGAGACCGAGACGGAAACGGAACCTGCTGAAACGGAGCCGGAGATCGTATACGCGGGTCTTGATTCAGGCATAGTACGCGACGGAACGCCGAAAAAGTATTTTTGTCTGTGCTTTGACGACGCTACGCAGCAGGACCTTAAAATAATTGAAATGTGCAAAAAGTACGACTACTATGACGTTACTTTCTTTATAAGCACGGGACTTTACGGCGTTGACTGGTCAAAATCCGTGGGCGTGCCGCACGTGCGTTTTACAAAAAAGGAAGTTGAGTCCGGCATTTACGACGGATTTGATCTCGCGGTGCATACGTTGAACCATCTGCCGCTCAATACGTATCAGAATAACGTTAAAAAGGTTGCAAACGAACTAGAAAAAGACGCTAAAAACATATATAAACTGACAGGCAAATACCCCGTCGTTATGGCGTGGCCGGGCGGCGACCCGAACGTGACGCGCGAGCTTATGAAGATCGCGTATGAGAATACTTCCATAAGACTCGGCCGCGGTACGACGTCCACGCATAAATTCGATCTGCCGACGGAGTTTTTATGGCTTGAGCCGACGGCTGAGATAAGCGAAAGCACGCTGTTTTCGGATTTTCAGAAATTCGTTGACGCCGAATGCAATGAAGATATGCTCTTCTTCTGCTGGGGACACGGATACGAGCTTGACATCTACAACAGCTACGACAGGCTTGAAAGATTTATAAAGACCGTGACGGAGGCCGAAGGCATTGAACTTGTGACTGTATCCGAATTCTATCAGCTTTTCAAGGACGAAATACCCGCCGTAATATTGGATGAATAATTAAATTTCCGGAGGATTTATGAAAAACATGATGAAAAAAGCACTATCTTTGATACTCTGCACCGTGTTTTTGACCTCCGCGCTGTATGTTACGAGCGCGGCGGGCGAAGACGGCGGGATCGCCGGCGACATAAACCGCGATACGGAAGTAAACAACAAAGACGTGGTCTCCCTGTTCCGTTATCTTAACGGCGACGACGCAGCCGTTGACGAAACGGCGTGCGACACAAACGGCGACGGAATGACCGACAATAAAGACGTCGTTGTACTTTTCAGACACGTCACGGATCCGTCCGTTAAGATCTTCTACGGTAAAGAAGCGGAGATCGAAACTCCGGACAACATTTTTAAAGTATGGGATCAAAGCGTTGCAGAAACCTTTACCAACGTAAAGGATACGGACATATCGCTTGACAGCGGCGGTATCCATCTTAAATATACCGGAACCGCGAAAGTATCCGACCCGCGCGTCACGTTTGATATTTCCGAATACGCGAGGATCAAAAACAAACCGGCTCTGACCGGCAAAGACGCCTCTTACGTCGTAATAAGGATCAAATCAAATACCGACGGCGATCTGCAGTTATACACCAAGCCGACGGGCGGCGAATTAAAGAACGTATCTTATATGCCGGACGGTGAATTCCACAATATAATCGTCGATATGACGGCGACAAAGCTTATAAAAGAGGAAGTGCTGACCACAGTACGTATAGACTGGGGCAGCAATAAAACGAAGACCGGTTCCGAGGCGACCATAACCGAGATCGGCTTCTTTGACACGCTTGAAGGCGCGCTTGATTACGCCGCGGTGATAGCCGGCACGGATTCCGGCATAGTACGCGACGGCACGCCCAAAAAGTACGTTACCATGAGCTTTGACGACGCCACACAGCAGGATTTGCGCGTCATTGAAATATTAAAGAAATACGGTGTAAACAAAGCCACGTTCTTTATCAATACCGGACTTTGCGGCGCCGACTGGTCGTCTTTTGTCGGAGTTTCGCACGTAAGATTTACGATGGATGAGCTTAAGACCGGCATATATAAAGGCTACGACGTCGAAAGCCATACGCTCAATCATCTGTCTATGAAGAGCTTTGACAACGACCCGGCTTCAGTCAAAAAAGAAGTTATGACCGACGCTATCAACATCTTCAACCTGACGGGCGTCTACCCCGCCGGTATGGCGTGGCCGGGCGGCGACGGAGACCAGACCGCAACAACAAGAAAGCTCGTATATGAAAATACGAACATCAGATTCTCACGCGGTACGACCTTCCAGAACGGACTTAAAAACCGTTTCAAGCTGCCTACGGAATTCCTGTTATGGGAGCCGACGAACACCATGTCAAACAGCACAGTTACCACGCTTTTCCAGAAATTCTTAGAAAAAGAATGTACGGAAGATATGCTTTTCTACGGATTCTCACACGCGTATGAATTTGACGCTCACGGAACGTGGAACGTTTTTGAGCAGTTTATACAAATGGTCGCAGAAGCCGCTGAAAAAGGAGAAATAGTCCTTGTGACAAACGCGGAATTTTATCAGCTGTTCAAAGACGAGATACCGGCTTATATACCGGCGGAATGAGGATAAAATGAGCAAATATTTCACTTTCAGCTTTGACGACGGAGTGACGCAGGATCTGCGCGCTCTTGAAATATTCAAAAAACACAACTTTTACGGCTGTACGTTCTTTATAAACACCGGGCTTTTGGGCGAAAGCTGGGCGTGGGTCGGCGAACAGTTCGGAAGACCCGACGTAACGCATCTGCGCTTTACCGAGGAGGAGCTTAAAACCGGCATATACGACGGCTTTGACGTCGCGGTCCACACGCTTCATCACCCTTCTCTTTCACACTACGACGATACGCCCGAAAAGATAACGGAAGAGGTGCAGGGCGACGCCGACAATATAAAGCGTATCTTCGGACACGCGCCCGTCGGTATGTCGTGGCCGGGCGGCGAGTTCCAGGCGACGGAAAAGACCATAAAAGTCATACTTGAAACGACCGATATAAGATACAGCCGCGCGGTCGAATCGACTTACGATTTCCGTATGCCGGATAATTTCATGATCTGGCGTCCGACGTGTTCGTTATCCGACGAAAGAACGCTTGAGCTTGCAGAGAGCTTCGTTTCGCTTCAGACGGAACAAGACGCCCTGTTCTACGTCTGGTGTCACGCGTATGAGCTTGACTTTTTCAACACGGACGGGCGTCTTGACAGGCTTATAGGCATGATGACTGAAGCAAAAGATATAAAATGTGTGACAAACACGGACTTTTATGAGATTTTCAAAGGATAAGTGATGAAAAAAATTATAAGATTTATTATCTTAACGCTACTTTTATTTGCCGTGTCCGCGGGTGTTTTTGCACCCGCGGCGGCGGACGTCGGAGGTGAGACTGTGAAAAAAGAGAAATTCGACTTTAACAAAAACATTCTTATTTCGATATTCTGGCCGCCCACGTCCGAATATATAAATGACGAACAGTATAAATATATGGCGGACGCGGAGATAGACTGGGTGCTCGGCGCCGGCGACGGCATAGGATCGAAAGCCGATCAGATGAAAATGCTGGAGCTGTGCAGCAAATACGGCATTGGAATGTGCGTAGGGGACGACCGTTTCGGAGGTAATCTGCTCAAATACAAGCCTGACAAGATCAAAAGGCTTGTTGACGAGTATAAGGACGTACCGGGCGCGTACGGTTATTATATGCTTGACGAGCCGTATAATCCGAATACGTTCTTTGACGCGTACAAGGCTTTGAAAGAAGCGGATCCGGACGGATATATGCATCTGAATTTTCTGCCCGGTCACGCATATCCGAGTTATGAGATATATGAAAGCCAGATGAACGACTGGCTCAAGCTCTGCGCGTCGACAGGCTGTCCGCAGGAATACGTAATGTACGATATGTACCCGTTCGGTCTTACGCAGAATTCAATCGCGCGTGAGCCTATGATGAAAAACCTCGAATCCGTAAGAAAGATCGGTCTGGCAAACAACGTAAAAACGGCTATGTATATACAGTCCGTTGCACAGACAGTCGCTTTCCGTTCTCTCAACCGGCAGGAGACGCTGTTTGAATTCAATATCGGCCTTGCGTTCGGCATTAAGCAGTTCTCTTATTTCACTTGGTTCACTCCTTACAACAGGAACGAGCCTTTTGACGACGGTATCATAACGCACACCGGCATTCCGAATCCGAAATACGAGTTCATCTGCGAGATCGACCATTTGATCCACAACGTGGGAAAAACGCTGATAAACCTCGACGCTCACGCGGTCTACGGCTCGACAAACGGTTACGGTGCGATAGACCTGTTACCGGAGGACTTTTTCCTTAAGGTAAACGGCAGATCGGATCTGACGGTGTCTTATTTGAAGGATAAGACCGCCGGCAGAAACTACTGCATGATCGTAAACAACTATTTCAATAAAAAACAGAACGTTGAGATTGAGTTTACCGAAAATTTTGAAAAGCTTCAGTACGTATCGTATGAGGACGGCGAGCTTCACGATTTTGATAAAGACGGAAACAAGGCGGCTGTCACGCTTGACAAGGGCGAGGCGATCATCCTTGCTCTGCCCGAGGGATACGATTACAGCGCAAAGCACGTCAAAACCTATGAGCCGGGCGAAAACCTTGCGCTTAACGCGCAGATAACGTGCAGCAGCTCAGAGGGCGCAAACGGATGGTATATGGACAATTTAAACGACGGCAGAAGATTTACGAACGCCGCCGTAAACGGCTGGTCATCCGCAAGCAATACGGGACTCGATACGATAACCGTTGATTTCGGAAAACCGCTTGATTTCAACAGAATAGATCTGTATCCCGCCGGACACGGCGACAGTTTCGGCAGATTTATGCCTAATTCCTTCACGGTCAGCTGTTCAAACGACGGTGAAAACTGGAAACCGATAGCTAAGGCGTCCGGGCTTAAGATCAAAGACAACAGCGCTCCTTCTCTTAAATTCGATAAGATGAACGCAAGATACGTCAATATCGAAATAACCGGATGCAAAGGAAACAAATCGCAGCTTTGCGAGATAGAGATCTATAACGACGACGGGACAGTTCCCGGCGTTGAGGTGCTTTCCGACAGTATCACGGATCTGTTGGCTGACGATACGCCGGAGCCGGTCGCGTACAAAAAAGGCTCGAATTTAGCGCTGCATAAAAAAGTCACCGTTTCTTCATTCCCGAACAGCGGCGACTATAAAACGTGGGGCTGGTGGCCTGATTTTCTCACGGACGGCAATAAAAACAACGGCTGGACGAGCGACGTAAAGCTCCATATGAAGGATAAAAACGCGACGGAGTACGCAATTATCGATCTCTGCGACGTTTTCAATATCGAAAAGGTAGAGATATTCAAAAACGGCTGCTGGCCGTACGATTTTACGGTCGAAGTATCAAGCGACGGCAAGACGTTTACCGAAATTGCAAAAGAAACAAACAGCAAAGAGCCCGAAAAGTCGTACGCGGTAACGCCCGAGGGAGCGCACGGCAGATTTGTCAAGATAACCGGTACTAAACTGCGCGGAACGGACGTTGACGGTTTTATGCTTCAGTTAGGCGAGGTCGAAGTCTACGGCACGCCGTATTTAGACCGCAATTTTGCAAACTCGGCGATTGACCTGTTTTTAGGCAACGGCGGTGATAAAAACAGTCCGTCGTTAAAAGCGGTTAAAGACGCGCTTGAAAACGAGCTTACAACGCAGAAAGAGCTTGATATCCTTATACAGACTATGTATGACGAGGCGGGTATAACGGAAGGCGAGGCTGCAATCGAGCCGGAAGAAGAACAAACCGCCGCGGAATACGAGTTTGAATACTTCTCCGCTCCCGGATCAGAGACCGATACGGAAACCGATGCCGAAACCGAAAAAGACACGGCACCCGATATAACGGATCCGGAAACCAAGCCAACAGAAAATGACAACGGCGATAAAACGCTTAAAACCGGTCTTATCATAGGCGGCGCGATAGCGGCGGCGGCTCTTATCGCCGCGGGCGTTATATTCGTTATCAAAAAAAGAAAAAAATAATTCGATCTGACAGTAAAAAACCGGCTTTTTGTGCCGGTTTTTTCACAAAATTCAGCATTTTTTCAATCTGATTTCAAGTTAAAAGGCTATTATTATAGAAAAAGGAGGGCGTATGCGTGAAAAAGAAGTATTTATGGGCGTTCATATACGGTTTTATTCTTACCGCGTTTACGGTATACGCCCTGCTTGACACGTTCGTTATCGCACGCGTGTACGAGGTGCCGGTACAACCCGTAACGTCTGCGGAAACCGAGAGCGACGCAATAACGGAAACAGATACCGAAAAACAGACGGAAACCGAAAAAAATACTGAGACAGACCCGGAGACGGAAACAGAACCGGTAATAACCGAAAATTCTTATGCGGACGGTAATATCAGCATACAGATCACCGAATACAGGTATAACGATACGAACGTATACGTCGCGGACGTCGTTTTATCATCAGCAGAATATCTTAAAACGGCTTTGGCAAAGGGCATATACGGCAAAAACGTAGTTGCGAAAACATCGGAAACAGCGTCCGCAGTAGGCGCCCTGCTTGCGATAAACGGCGATTACTACGGCGCGAGGGAAAAGGGCTACGTCATTAGAAACGGTATTTTATACAGGAGCAAGGGATCAAGCAGCAACCAGGACCTTGTCATTTACGAAGACGGCAGTATGCAGATAATAAACGAATCCGAGATCTCCGCGGAAGCTCTGTATGCAAGCGGCGCGTACAACGTGTTTTCATTCGGGCCGGGACTCTTATCTGACGGAGAAATAATCGTATCAGAGAATTACGAAGTAAGCGTTGCTATGGCAAGCAATCCGAGAACGGCGATAGGCATAATCGACGGGCTGCATTACGTTTTCGTCGTCGCGGACGGGCGCACGTCCGATAATCAGGGATTGAGCTTATACGAGCTTGCGGCGTTTATGAAAGAAGAACTCGGCGCGTCGGTCGCCTATAACCTCGACGGCGGCGGATCGTCCACGATGGTCTTTAACGGGAAAATAATAAACAACCCAACGACAAACGGCAAAAAAATATCGGAAAGGAGCGTGTCGGACATTGTATACGTCGGATATTAAAAAAAGAGCGTTAAAAACCGCCGCGGTATATCTATGCGTCACGACTTTCTGCGCCGTATTCGGCACGGTTTACGAGTTTTTCAGTCACGGAGTATTCTCGTTCTTCATGGCTTTCTGCTATCTGCCGCCGCTTCTGCTCGGTTCGGCTCCCTTCTTTACCGTGTTTCTGACAAAACAAGGAATGCCGGGCAGACTTGCATATAATCTTTACAATTCCGGCGCGGCGACGATAACGGTCGGATTCATATTCCGCGGCGTAACTGAGATCTACGGAACTACAAACAGGCTTGCTCATATTTACAGCGGCGTCGGCGCTCTGTTCCTTCTGACCGGAGCTGTAATATGGATAACGGACATAATAAGAAACAAAAAAACTATTGAAAATAATAAAAATGTATGATATACTCTAAAAAAGAGGTGATACTATGCAAAAACCCGATTACAATGCTTTGGCTTTACAGCTTCACGCGCTGACGGACGGCGTGCCGCACTTTACCGCAAACACGGCAAACGCGGCGGCGATCATATATAACGCGCTTGATAGGATTAACTGGGCCGGATTTTACTTTATGGAAAACGGTAAACTCGTATTGAACGCTTTTCAGGGCAAGCCCGCGTGTATCGAGATAGAAGTAGGCCGCGGCGTGTGCGGCATGGCGGTAAAAGAAGATAAGCTCCAGCTCGTGGCAAACGTGCACAAATTTCCCGGTCACATAGCCTGCGATCCCGATTCAAGGTCGGAAATAGTCGTTCCGATACACAAAAACGGACAAGTTTTCGGCGTTTTAGACATAGACTCGCCGTACACGGAAAGATTTGACGAATACGACGCGAAGGGTCTTTCCGCGTTTGTAAAAGAATTTGAGAGGATATTATGAGATCCGCGTATTTTGCCGGAGGCTGTTTCTGGTGCATAACCCCGGTCTTTACAGATGATCCCGGCGTCGTATCCGTAACGAGCGGATACTGCGGCGGTGACGAGGCGGACCCGAGCTACGAGGACGTAAAAGCTCAGAGGACCGGGCACAGAGAGACGATAAAAATAGATTACGACGAAAATATCATATCATTCTCCGCTCTGCTCAAGATATTTTTTGATAACGTTGACATAACGGACGGCGGCGGGCAGTATATAGACAGAGGCCATTCATACACGCTTGCGATATATTATACTAATGAGGAAGAAAAAGAAGCGGCACGGAAAGCCGTAGAAGCTCTCGGCTGTACGGACACCGTTTTTGTGGAAGAATACAAGCGTTTTTATACGGCGGAGGAATATCATCAGAATTTTTATTTAAAAGAGCCGGAAAAGTTTGACATAGAGATGAGGATATCCGGGAGGAAAAAGATATGACGCTATACGAGGCGATATTTGAGCGGCACAGTGTCAGAAGATACACGGACAAACCGATAGAGCCGGAAAAAGCCGCTGTTTTACAGGATAAAATAGATGAAATAACCAAGAAAACAGGTTTGAATTTCAGTCTGTGCTTAAACGAGCCGGAGGCGTTTATGGCAAACAAACCGAATTACGGTTCGTTTGCCGGATGCAGAAATTACTTCGTTTTAGCCGCCGAAAAGGGACGCGACGAGGATATCGGTTACTACGGCGAGGAGCTTGTGCTTTTAAGCCAGACGCTCGGATTGAATACCTGCTGGGTTGCTTTGACGTTTGAGAAAAACAAAGTTCCCGCAAAGCTGAAAGACGGCGAGAAGATATACGACGTTATAGCGTTAGGCTACGGTCAAACGCAGGGCGTACCGCACAAAAGCAAGCCTACAGAAAAACTGTACCGCGCTAAAGGCGACGTGCCGGACTGGTTTAAAAAAGGCATTGAGGCGGCGGTTTTGGCGCCTACAGCCATAAATCAGCAGCGATTTTGAATAGAATACGATAGCGGAAAAGTATCCGCAAGGGCTCTGCTCGGTCCTTGCTGTAAGACCGATTTAGGCATAGTAAAATACCATTTTGAGCTCGGAGCGGGAAAAGATAATTTTTCTTGGGAGGATAAATAAATGGAAAAGGTATGCAAGTTTTTAAAGGAAGCCGGAGTTTATTATCTTGCGACGGACGATAACGGACAGCCGAGAGTAAGACCGTTCGGAACGGCGCACATATTCGAAGGCAAGCTCTACATCCAGACCGGCAAGAAAAAGGACGTTTCAAAACAGCTGCACAAAAACCCGAAAGCCGAGATCTGCGCGTTCAAGGACGGAACGTGGGTGCGTCTTACCTGCGAGCTTATAGAGGACGACAGAGTCGAGGCGAGAAAATCGATGCTTGACGCTTATCCCGACCTGCGTCACATGTACGACGAAAACGACGGCAACACAGAAGTGTTTTACTGTAAAGACGCGACGGCGGTCATAAGCTCTTTCGGCAAAGCGCCGGAAACAATTAAATTCTGAGACGTCGTTTATTCTTTATTCTTTATTCTTTTAATTTTTTGGGAGGAAACCGCATATGTCAAAATACAAGGTCACCGGCATGAGCTGCGCCGCGTGCAGCGCGCGCGTCGAAAAAGCGGTTTCTTCTCTATCCGACGTTAAAGAATGCAGCGTAAATCTATTGACGGGCGATATGACCGTATCCGGCGACGCGACGCCGGATGAAATCATAGAAGCCGTTAAAAAAGCCGGATACGGCGCGTATCAGGCGGATAAAGCCGTAAAACAATCACAAAAAGAAGAACAGAGCGAAACGAGGGCGCTTTTGCGTCGTTTTATCGTTTCGCTTATAATTCTTTTGCCTTTGATGTACGTATCTATGGGGCATATGATGTTCGGATGGCCGCTTCCGCCGTTTATTGCTGAAAATCACGTGGCGATGGGTCTTGTGCAAATGATACTCGCCGCCGCCGTGATGGTTATAAACAAAAAATTCTTTGTGTCCGGTGTATCGGGTCTTTTCCGCGGCGCGCCTAATATGGACACGCTCGTTTCGCTCGGCTCCGGCGCTTCGTTCATTTACAGTACCGTAATGCTTTTCATAATGACGGACGCCGTCATGAAAGGCGATACAGAAAGAGTTCTGACCTGCATGAACGAGCTGTATTTTGAAGGCGCGGCGATGATCCTTGTGCTTATCACTTTAGGCAAAACGCTTGAGGCATATTCAAAAGGCAAGACGACGAACGCGTTAAAAGGATTATCAAAGCTTATGCCGGACACGGCGAATATAATACGGGACGGACAAGAATATACGGTAAGCGCGAACGAGCTTAAGGTCGGCGACGTTTTTGCCGTTTACCCGGGTGAGAAAATTCCGACGGACGGCGTCATAATCGAAGGCTCCTGCTCAGTTGACGAATCGTCGCTCACGGGCGAAAGCGTGCCCGCGGACAAACGCGAGGGCGATAAAGTCAGCGGCGCGACGATAAACAGGACCGGATTCATAAAATGCCGCGCCGAAGCCGTGGGTGAGGATACGGCTCTGTCGCGCATAATGAAAGCCGTATCCGACGCCGCATCGTCAAAAGCGCCTATCGCAAAAGCCGCGGACAAAGTTTCCGGCGTGTTCGTTCCGGTCATCATGGCGATAGCTCTTATCACAACGGTCATATGGCTGCTTATCGGGCGAGGCGTCGGCTTTGCGCTTGCGCGCGGTATTTCCGTACTCGTCATAAGCTGTCCGTGCGCTCTCGGTCTTGCGACGCCCGTCGCCGTTATGGTGGGCAGCGGCATAGGCGCTAAAAACAATATTCTATTCAAGACCGCCGCCGCGCTTGAAGAGACGGGCAAAGTAAAGACCGTAGTATTTGATAAAACAGGCACGCTTACGAAAGGGCGCCCGCACGTTACGGACGTTTTGCCCGTAACAGCGGATGAAAACGCTCTTCTCCGCCTCGCCGCCTCGCTTGAAGCAAAAAGCGAGCATCCGTTTGCGTACGCGATAACGGATAAGGCAAGCGGTAAAGGATTTGATTTATACGACTGCGTTGATTTTGAAAACATCCCCGGAAAAGGTCTAAACGGTACGGTAAACGGCAAGCAGATGCACGGCGGAAACGCGAAATATATTTCGGGATTCTGCAATATTCCGTCTGACATACCGGTGGAAAAGCTGTCGGACGAGGGAAAAACGCCGCTTTACTTTGAATACGGCGGCGAGCTCATCGGCGTAATCGCCGTGTCGGACGAGATAAAGGAAGACAGCGGATTTGCAATATCGGAGTTGAAAAAGCTCGGTATAGACGTCGTTATGCTGACGGGAGACAACGAGCGCACAGCAAAAGCCGTAGGGCAAAAGCTCGGTATCGAAAAAGTTTACGCGGGCGTTTTGCCAAAGCAAAAAGAAAATATAATAAAAGAACTTTCGGATAAACAAAAGACCGCCATGGTGGGCGACGGCAT
>DBWC01000020.1:3845-7484 GCA_002308615.1 Clostridiales bacterium UBA1248 | reverse complement strand
TATTTGTCGGGGGCTTGATTTTATTATGAAAAGCAAAAGCAAAAAATTACTTTATAAACTGGTTCTGACCGCGGTCATGTCCGCGACAGCGGCTATACTCATGCTGCCGATACTTGAAATACCGGTGCCGTTCATGCCGCCGTATATAAAATTTGATTTTTCGGATTTTCCGGCGCTGTTTGCCGGTATAACCGCGGGTCCCTTGTGGGGCGTTCTCGTATGTCTTATTAAAAATCTTATACATATACCGATGGGCAGTACGGGCGGCATAGGCGAGATAGCCAACTTTGCCATAGGCGCGGTCTACGTTCTAACGGCATCTCTCATACATCTTAAAATGAAAAAACGCGCGGGCATGATCGTGGGCGGTATCGCAGGCTCGTTTGCCATGGCTGTATTTGCATATCCCGTTAACTATTTTATAGTGTATCCCGCCTACATCAGACTTTATTTCGGAGGATCCGTGGAAGCGGTCGTCGGCACGTATAAGGAAATACTGCCCTGGGTAGAAAATCTGCCCGTCGCTCTTCTTATTTTCAACACTCCGTTCAATATAGTAAAGGGATTTATCATAACGCTTACAGCAGTTTTAGCGTACAGCTCGCTTTACCCGGTTTTACAGAAGCTTGAACAGAAATTCAATAAATAATAAAACAAATTCAAAGCGGAATCTTGACAACGTTTTTAATGTGTGTTATCATATAAAAAAACAAAGGAGCCGCATATGAAAAAGATACCTGAGGTTTTCAAAGGAATGTCGCTTCTGATGAAAATAGCCTCGATCTCGTTTTTAGTCGCGCTTGCGCTGCTTTTACTTGTAACGCTGACAGGCTATTGTGTCGATATTTTTGCAAACAATGTTTTTAAAGCGTTGTTTGCAAGCGCATACAACTTTTTCGCAATACCGGCAAATTTTATAAAGACTACCGTCGAAATACTGTTTGTCGCGGCGATGATCGTCGCGGTATTCAGCGGAAGCAAAAAGAATATTGCGTTCGTTCTGCTTGCAAAAGCCGTGCTTATGACGCTTGATATGACGTACGTCACATCGCTTTTGCAGATCATGAAGGTCTTCTCGTTCGGATTCAAAAACGGGATCGTTTCCTTCGGTGAAATATGGAGCGGATTTTCATCGTTTGTGCTGATGCTTGCATACGTTGCGCTTGCCGTTATATTACTTAACGGCTTCGGCATACTCAATAAGCTTATGGGATTTGTTTCCGCCGGAGTTTTCTCTTTGTTTCTTTTGGCAGACGCGATCAGCTGGACACAAAACTTTATAAACTCGATCAAGATGTTTATAGGCAGAGACGCAAGCGGCGGCATATATACGCTTCTTGCAGGCTGCGGCGGCTCGTGCGCCTCTGCTTTGAAAGTTTGCGGATTTATCTTTTTGAGCCTTGCCGCGGCTTTTGCGATAAAAGGCGCGGTCATCCCCAAAAAAACGTCATCTGAATCATAAAAATAAAACTGATCAACAAGGCGCGGCTTAAAATGACCGCTCCTTATTTAATACAGATATACCAATAAATGAAGGTAAATATCATGGAAAACAACAATAAAACAGCGACTCTTCTGCGCGCCGCCGGCGTCGTGATGCTTGTTACGCTTATTATAACGTGCTCAGCAAATCTGATAAGCCGTGTTATATGCGAAATATATAACGGTTATTTCGAAGGCAGCGTCATAGGAAGCGTTATAAGGTTATTTGAAGACGTGAGCGCATACCGCGCCGTAAGTCTTTTATATAATGTCGTAATGCCCGTGACCGTCATGATCGTCGGGGTGGTCATAGATATAATTATCATAAAGAGATTTTTCTCAGGCAATGAAAAGCAGAGCGGTATCATAATCATCGTCTCGGCTGCAGTCTCTTACTGCAATACCGTGGCGACAGTTGCCGTGGCAGATTTTATATACATACCTCTTCTGCATTATGAAAACGGCTCGCCGTTATACAGCGATATACGCTCGTTTGCTCTTAGTTTTATCGTGACGTTCATGTCCGCGACCGCAACGGTCATACCGGTGATACTTTTGGGACTTCTTCTTATCGGCGTTTTCAAAAAGGCGTCAAAGGTCGTCGGCTTCGTTCTGATAGGATGCCTTGCCGTATCGGCGGTTTTATCGCTTTCCGGCGTTTTTTCAAATATCGTAACGTATATAAGACTGTATAATAACGGCGAGCTCAGCGGGATCGTGCTTGTTATGACTGTAATAAGCGTCGTATCATCGGTTTGGGCGGCGGGCAGATATATCGCTTATATGCTGTGCAGTCTCGGCATAGCGATGAAGCCGCGCGAAAAAACAGAAATTCCGCAGGACAGTACCGTAACGTCTTGACAAATGCGCCGCGTTTTGATATAATATCAAAAAAATGCAAAGGCGCGGAGAAATGAAAATCATAAAAATCACCGCCGCGATACTTGCCGCGGCGGTCCTTATTATCGGGCTCTGCTCCTGCGGTGAGAACAGAAGCGGATATATGACGAATAACTGCAATAAAGACGGCGTAGCGGAGCTTTTGGCGGAATCTCCGGAGCTTAAGGAAAACGGATTTACGGAAAAAACGTGTTATAATATAACTCCGGACAGCTTTAACGGCATAACGCTTTATAAATCATCGCAAAACGCATACACCGTCATTAAGCATCCGGGATACACCTATACGTATCTTGATATGTCTGACTCTCCCGGGCTTGTGAGCGCGGTACTGTGTGATCTTGAAGGGAACGGACTGTACGACGACGTTTTGTATACGTATTCAAACGGTACGACAAAGGAATACGGCGTAGGCGTCTATAACGGCGTCCTCGGCTATTCCGTACCCGTCTTTAAATCATACGGCGAAATGTATCTGTATCTTTCAAAGCAGGAGGCAAAAGAAGGCATGCCGGACGTGTTTTCCGTGCTTTCCGTAACGGTGACGAAATTCAACGGTAATCCCGCGGATCTCGGATGTATGGCGATAGCCGCCGCCGGCGTAGTTACCATCTCCGACGGAACGCCCGTCTTCAGCCCGGACAGCCGCGCCGACGTGAAGATAAGCGAGCTTAAATACGACGGGATAAACCGCATAATAGTAAGCACCGTTGATAAGACGAAAACTTATACGGAATCGGAAGATATATTAAAAATAACTGATCTTTTAAAGAATATAAAAACCGAGGATACGGATGACAAGCCGTCTTCCGAGGGTAAAAGTTATATTATCGCCGTGGTATATAAAGACGGCGGCGTTTCGTACGCGTATATAAACGACGGCGGTTACTTCAAGCTCCACGGAGGAGAATGGAAGAAGATAAAGGGCGAGTATCAGCTGCCGTTCTGACCGCCTCCGACGTTAAAAGCGGGAAGAATAGCCGCGGCGGCGCAGAAGAAGAGAAGCGACAAAAACCGCGGATCAGACGAAACGGATGAAAGGATCGCGGTGGAGTCTGACGCTAAAGCCCCAATACCTAATGCGAAAAAAAGCAGGGAAGATAAAAGTATAAATCTGTATTTCATAAGTATCATTATTATGAGCAAAATAAAAAAAACGATACAAGAGAGAGGCAACATAAAGAAGAAACAAGCCCACTTTGACATCTTTCGAATAGAGAAAGTGTCATAGTGGGTTATTTTCTTTCAGCTTGTTCT
>DBWC01000020.1:0-3748 GCA_002308615.1 Clostridiales bacterium UBA1248 | reverse complement strand
AATTCGCCTTTTTCAGCTCGGCAAAGGCGAATTTAGCTGCGGTGTACTTCCTTACGAAGCACACCGCAACGTATCGTTTTTTTGATTTCAACCGTATAACAGATATTTCTTTCGCTTTTCTTCAAACGCCTTTGCGTCCTTGTTCCATTTCTCAATTATCTGCTCGGCGGAAAGCAAACCGTCGCGCAGGTCTGAGTTGCCGGTGGAAAGGTCTATGTGGTATCTGCCGCCGGCTTTCGGCTTTGTGAATTCAAAATCATACGGGTACATATTTTGCAGCGTGCGTATCAGCGTTACGCCGAAGCGCACGGGATAAAATTCGCGTTTGCCGGTTATATGGACTCTCACTCCGTACAGCGTTTTGCCCACGAGCTTACCGAATTCCGGTCTGAAAAACGCGGGGCTGAATCTCGCGCCGTCCGTGATCTGATTCAGTCTGTCCGCCAAAGCGGCGGGATCTATATACTCCGCGCCGACGAGCAGAAACGGCTGCGTCGTTCCGCGGCCTTCGGAAACGTTAGTCCCGGCGAGCATACACGTGCCGTTGTACGCGAGGATCGACTCAAACGTCGGCAGATTCGGGCTCGGTCTGACAAACGGAAGACCCGTCTCGTCGTAGTACATATCATGACTCCAACCGGTCATAGTGACGACCGTCAGATCACAGCCGAGACCGTATTCGCCGTTATAGAGCCGGGCAAGCTCGCCGACCGTCATTCCGTGGCGTATCGGAACGCGCGTAAGCCCGATAAAAGAGAGATTTTTCTCATCCTGTATGCACCCTTCAACGTCGCCGCCGAGCGGGTTCGGCCGGTCAAGCACGATAAGCGGCAAGCCCTTGTCCGCGCACGCGCGCATAACGTAGAACAGCGTTGAAACGTACGTAAAATAACGCGAGCCGACGTCCTGCATGTCGTAAACCATAACGTCGATGCCGGAAAGGGCGCTTTTGTCCGGCATATACGCACCGTCCGTTTTGTTTTTGTCTTTTGATGTGAAAAAATCCTCAAACAGACTGTAAACCGGTAAGCCCGTCAGCCTGTCAACGCCGCCGCTGACCTTTTCTCCGGGTCCGAGTACGCCGCGCGGCCCGTGCTCCGGCGCGAAAATCGCACGCACGCCGTATTTTTCATTTAAGATATCTATCGGGTATCTGTAATCGGAACTAAGACCCGAGCACGCGGAAATAACGCCTATGCGCCTGTCTTTGAACAGATCTTCGTATTCATTTATTCTGTCGATTCCGAGCTTTACCATACTATCACCTCAAATATTATTTTACCACATATTAGTTGACAATGTTATATATTTATGTTAAAATAACGACAATAAATGAGGTGTTTATGAAATACAGACGCAGAGTTTTTGCAAAAAAACCGTATAACGCCGCCGATAACGGCGATTTTATCCGCGCGGTTTCCGAGATGACTGAGTATCATATAAAGCATAACGAAAAGTATGCAAAAATATGCGGCGACGCCGGATTTACGCCGGATATGCTTAAAACAGAGGAAGATCTTTACAAGTTGCCGTTCATCCCAACGTTAACGCTGAAAAAACACGAGCTTTTTTCAAATAACGGCAAAGGCATACTTATAAAAGCGACGTCTTCCGGCACCGGCGGCAAAGCCGGGGTTATCGGATTTGAATTCTTTGGTCTTTTCTGCGCCTTAAAAATGGTATTGAAGATATTTTCATATAAACGCCTGTTTTCACCGAAGCTCACCAATTACGTGGTTTTCGGCTACAAACCGGACGGAAAAAACAAAACCGCA
Source organism: Clostridiales bacterium UBA1248 (assembly GCA_002308615.1). Classification (GTDB taxonomy): domain Bacteria; phylum Bacillota; class Clostridia; order Oscillospirales; family CAG-272; genus UBA1248. The sequence continues at coordinate 1,973 of DBWC01000020.1, read as the reverse complement.
GTATCAAAAACCGCGTTCGGCGCGACGCTTTTCGCACCGGCTCTGCACAGAACGTACGCGCTGACGCGCAAAAACGGCAAGTATGAAGCGGATCTGAACCGCGTATGCGGCGCGATAGTCGAATATTCAAAGAAAAAACACCCGGTAAGATTCATGGGCTTCCCGTCTTATACGTACTTTGCCATGAAGCTGCTTGAGGAGAAGGAAATGACGGTAAAGCTGCCGAAGGGCTCAAAAATTATGCTCGCGGGCGGCTGGAAGCAGTATTACAGAGAACAGGTCGATAAAAACGAGTTTTACGATACGGCAAAGCGTGTTCTGGGCGTGGACGATACCGATATCGTCGAGTTTTACGGAGCGGTGGAGCACCCGATCGCCTACTGCGACTGTAAAAATCATCATTTTCACATACCGTCGTACAGCCGCGTCATCATACGCGACGTCACTACGCTGAAGCCGTTGCCGTACGGGCAGATCGGGCTCGTGGAGCTGATAACGCCCATGATAAAAGCGACGCCGATAACAGCCGTAATGCCGGACGATTTAGGCGTTTTGCATCCCGGTCAGTCCTGCGGCTGCGGGATAGAGTCGCCGTATCTTGAAATAATAGGCAGGGTCGGATTAAAAGACGTAAAAACGTGCGCCGCCGGCGCGTCGGCTCTATTGGGAGATATTAAATTATGATACTTTATAAAGGTGAAGTTTACGGCGGTGAGCATACCGCAAAGCTGCTTCAAACGCTGAGAGCGGACGCGGACGAAACGCTTTTACATAAAAGAATAGACAGAGAAAAGCTCATATCATCAGCGGATATCATTTCAAAGAGAATAAAAGCCGGAGAGTATAACTGTCTTCTGTCCGAGATCGACGTTGACGGAATAGACGAATATATTGAAAAAGCCGCGGAGATGTTAAAGCGCGAAAATCTGTTGCTGAATATAAAAGCGTCGCTTCCTTCGCTTATCGATCTGCCTGATATTGTTCAGTATATTGCGCCGGTCGGCGTGCTTTTCCACATCGCCGCCGGAAATATTGACGTTTTACCGGCTTACAGCGTGCTTTGCGGGCTTATCTGCGGCAACGTCAACGTGCTTAAACTGCCGTCGCAGGATAACGGGATAACGGTAAAGATACTATCCGAGCTTATAAAAATAATGCCGGAGCTGTCGGATTTCATATACGTTTTCGACACACCGTCGTCGGATATCGGCTCAATTTTAAAAATGACCGAGGCGGCTGACAAAGTAGTCATCTGGGGCGGAGACGAGGCGGTGTCTGCCGTGCGCAGAATGCTGCCCGCGAATATCGGGATAGTCGAATGGGGACACCGCATCAGCTTTGCTTATATAGGTATAGACTACAAAAAATACCCCGAAAAACTGCAAGGGCTGGCGGAGCATATCATAAAGACCTCACAGCTGTTCTGCAGCAGTTGTCAAAGGATCTATATAAATTCGGACAGAGTAGAGAACGCGGAAGCGTTCTGCGCCGATTTTCTGCCGTATCTGCAGTCGGCGCGCGATAAATATCCGTTAAAAGATAAAGGCGCCGCCGCGGAGGCAACGCTTCTCAAATATGCGGAAAAAATAGAAAAATCAATAAATAATGAATATAAAGATGAGAAAAAGTATTACGGTGAAGAGTGTGCTTTGACGGTAAAAGCGGAAAAAGAACTTGAAATATCCGGCTTTTTCGGCGTCTGCGACGTGACGCCTTTGCCGCTGCACGAACTGTTTTCCGTCTTACGGGCCAAAAAAGGATATTTACAGACCGCGTGCATAATAGCGGATGATGCGACCGCTCAAGCCGCGGAGGATATAATGGTACGCGCCGGCGTCAACCGGATAACAAGACCGGAGCATATGTCCGATGCTTTCATCGGCGAATCACACGACGGCGCGCCGGAGCTGTATAATTATGTGAGGATAATAAATAAAGAGATGTAGGGGCGACCATTGGTCGTCCGTTTTAAA
>DBWC01000068.1:1152-3485 GCA_002308615.1 Clostridiales bacterium UBA1248 | reverse complement strand
CCCGCCGCGAACAGCGGTGGGGGTTCACGGGAGGGGACATGGGGGTATGGGGGGTGGCGCGGTTTTACCGCGCCGTGAGGGGTGGGGACTCCCCATAACCGTCGGCTTTGCCGACACCTTATTTAATACTGAATATGCATTCTCCGCAGCCGACGCTTGAATAGAATATCTGAGGAGCGACGGGAGTTTCCGACGTACAGCCGCCGTATATGAATCTGTATCTTCCGTCTTCCAGTCTTTCGATCTCACCCGTTCCGTTAATCGTTGAAAATCCGACGAAATAGATATTCTTTCCGGTATTTGCCGGTGCGTCCGTTTTATCCACGCCCGCCATCTCGAACGAAATTCCGGACCACTTTAGTCCGTCTGACGAAAACAGCAGCGCCGGAGTGGTCTTTCCGCTTCTTTCGACGATCGTGATACGCACAAACAGCGTTTCTCCGTTATCGAGCTTAAGCCAGCCGGTCTGATTGCCGAGCCCCTGGAAATTACTCAGTCTTTCCGCGTTATTATAATCAAATTCATACGGGCTGTCTGAACGGATGCGGCAAAATCTTTCGCTTGTATTCCTTATAACGTGGCGTACGAACAGCCAGTACGGTCGTCCGTCCGGATCGTCCGGATAATACAATACTTCCTCGTGATCAAACGACGAATATTCCGGCTCGTTTATTATAACGGGCTTATCCGTTTTCCGCTCAAAATGCAAGCCGTCCTTCGACGTTGCGACTCCGATATAATCGTGACCTATGAGCGTACCGTCTTCAAGGTGCGTGTAGTTTTCACACTGCCAGTACATATAATACGTACCGTCAACGTATATGACCTCGGGTTCTATCGTATTGCCGCTCCACCATTCGTTCGGTGTGCCGAGCTCGCCGCCTAAATAGAACGCGGGAGCGTCGAGATTTCTGTGCCAGCGTATCCCGTCGTCGGACGTATAGACGAGAACGTGGTCGCCGTCCGTCGGGTTGTATTTATCCTTATTATAATCGACGTACAGACCGCCGTTATAGAGTATATACGTTCCGTCTTCCTTCTTTAATATCGTCGTTGAATAATCGTACGCCGGGGCTTCCGTCGGGTAATTGAGAGAAACGAGATTGTATTCCGTCGCAGTCCTGCGCATCATCGTGCCGATTATATCGTCGACTCCGTCCTCGTTCATATCTCCGACGGTCATATATTTTACCGTAACGTCGCCGTCCCAAGTGGGATAGAGATTGTAATTTCCGACCTCGTCCTCATACGGTCCGAACTGACCGTCTTTGCGTCCGTAATACGTGCGCAGTTTTTTATCGCCGAGATATACGATCAGATCGCATATTCCGTCTGTGTTCATATCGCCGGCGCAGCAGCATTCAAAGCTGTCGCTCACGTTCAGCTTTTTCTCCGCGTATAAGCTGACCGCGCCGTCGGATACGAGCCACGAACAAGTATCAACGCCCTTTACGGCGATGATATCGTCTTTGCCGTCGCCGTTCATGTCTCCCGAATAAAACTCGTTCGCTTCATATTTCACGCCGCATTCAAGTCTGCCGGCGGATCTGAAATCGAAACCGTTTTCGCCCCCGTATCCGATAAACGCCGTAAGGTATTCGCCGACGAACAGGATATCCGTATATCCGTCGCCGTCAAAATCTCCGGTGCCGCGCATAGTCGCCGAAGTATCTATTTTCTCTGTATAAATTATCGTGTTTTCTCTGTATCTTGCTTTTGCGCCTTTGCCTCTGTAAATGCGCAATATGCCGTCCGTATACGTTATATACTCGCTGAATCGGTCGCCGGTGAATTCGCCGTAAACGTATCCGTCGTCCACCGGGTATTCGGACGAGTATTTCGCGGACACGAAAAGGTCTCCCATATGATGAGAGTCGCGGTCAACCATGCTCTGCGGACCGTAAAAGCGGCTTTCGTATTCCACGGCGTATTCTCCGTCTTTGACGCTTATCGTCGCTTCTCCGGACTTCTCCGTCGTCTTCTCCGTGAGCATACTGCTGAATTTGAATCCGTCCGCCAAAACGGCGTCGTACGCGGTGACGGTCTCCTCCGGATACGTCTCAGCCGGCTCCGTCGTCTCCGCTTCAGTAACGCTCTCCGCGTCCGTCACAGCCGTCGTCACCTCGGGCTGAGGCGTACACGCGCATAGGAACGTTGTAAATAATAAAATAATACACAGTGATTTTTTCATATTGCACCTCGTCTTTACAGTCTGATTTGATTATACCATTCCGACCGGAAAAAGTCAATAATTTTACGGCATAAAAAACACTCCGAATAAAACTTCGGAGTATTTTGTATATTTGCGCTGATTATCTCTTGGAGAACTGCGG
>DBWC01000068.1:0-1032 GCA_002308615.1 Clostridiales bacterium UBA1248 | reverse complement strand
CCGGAGATGCCGCCGCCTTTGACGGTGCAGATTATATCGAACTTACCTGTCGTTTCGGTAACGCCGAAGGGCTGGTTTACGATGAGCTTAAGAGTTTCAAGTCCGAAATAATCGTCTATGTCTCTCTTATTGATCGTAACGGCACCTGTTCCGGGAACAAGACGTACGCGGGCTATTGATTTTTTTCTTCTGCCTGTGCCGTAGAAGTAGGGTTGAGCTTCGTTATACATATCAATTACCTCCTGTTAATTACGCCAAGGTCTCGGGCTTCTGAGCCTGCTGTTTGTGCTGCTCGCCTGCGTAAACCTTAAGTCTGGTGATAGCCTTGTCACCGATGGAGTTGTGGGGGAGCATTCCCTTCACCGCTTTGACGAAAGCGAATTCGGGCTTTTCCGCCATGATCTTTTTGTACTGAACAGCCTTTAAGCCGCCGATGTATCCGCTGTGATGATAGTAATATTTCTGCTCAAGCTTCTTGCCGGTGAGGACCGCTTTGGAAGCGTTGATGATTATTACGAAATCACCGCAGTCTACGTGGGGTGTGAATTCGGGCTTGTTCTTGCCGCGCAGTATGTTTGCCGCCTTTACCGCCGTTTTTCCGAGCGGAACGCCTGCTGCATCTATAACATACCATTTGCGGTCAACATTTTCTTTTTTTGCCATATAAGTGGACATGAATGTTTTCCTCCGTAAATATATTGAAATTCTTTACAACGGTTGTGAGTATATCACAATATTTCGTTTTTGTCAATACCTTTTTTCAAAAAAATTGATTTAGCAGTATATTTTCTTTGATTTTCTCTTGTTTTCTTCGATTTTCGGCGGTTTAGAGATCGTTTTTGAATAAAAAACGGCAGAACAAAAATAAATCTTGCGCGCAACGCATATCGAGTGCGTCAGCACACATCGAGCAGACCGTATAGGTCTGCACATCGAATCGCGTTAAGCGATATATCGACAAAACAGTCGATGTACCTACGGGAACCCTCACCGCTTTCCGCGGCGAGGAACCCCTTCGGCTCGATATGCTTT
>DBWC01000042.1 GCA_002308615.1 Clostridiales bacterium UBA1248 | reverse complement strand
TGACCTCTTCGATACCTCTCCTTATATTACAGCCGCTTATGTGCGGACGGGGGTAGTATAACATATATCTTGAAAAAAATCAAGGGGTTTTTTGCGATTTTTCATTTTTTTGTGTTTTTACGCTTTTTTCCGCCGCCGCTTGTCATCATTTTTTACATCTTGATCATTGACAAACAGCTTTAATTATGATATACTGATTTTGTATAATGATTTTACCACGAAAGGCGATCAGAAGATGAAGAGGATTTCCGTTTTTCTTGCTTTTGTTATGATATTTACAGCGGTCGCTGTGATCGATTTGTCGGCGGCGGTANNTATGGTATCAGCGCCGAGGCTCGTATACGAGCCTGCGACAATGCCGTATCGCCCCGGCGAGGACGTCGTTCTCACCACCGTGGCGGAGGGGAGCGATCTTGAATTCTCGTGGTTCGTCAAAATTTCGGCAAACTACAAGGATTATTATTTTGATTTATCCAAAGACGAAGGCTTCCAGAAATTCGCCGCGCTTGACTCGAGCGGAAAAATGAAAGCGGAAATCAAAAACGAAATTCTGCCGGACGGAAAAACGGCGTCGACTTTGACGCTTGAATGTCTCGGATATTACGATTACGGCGTTTTCGTAAACTGCACCGTTTCAAACGGCATGGTTGAAAAGCTGATCGATGAAATAGAGCTTTATCCCGACGAGTCGGCTCCCCCGCAGCCGAAGGTCGAACAGCTTGCGGAGATAGATATAAGAATGGGCAAGCTGCTCAAATTTGCCTGCAACTTCTACGTGCCGGATGGCTACGAATATGACGACGTTGAGTTTCAATGGTATTCAACGCCCGACGGAAGCAAATCAAATGCCGAGCTTTTGCCCGGCGAGACCGAATGCGTAATGGTCGTTGACACCGGAGCAGGCGGCATATATTCGTATTTTTGCCAAATAACCCTGAAAAAGGGCGAGCACAGTTATTTATACGAAAGCTCCGTTGCGCAGATAAGGATATACGAGCCTGTCATGGAGGTAACGTATTCCGCGGAGTCCTTTGATCTTGACGCGGGAGAAACGGCGGAGGTCAAGGCGGAAGTCAAATTTGAAAAAGAAGACGACAAGGGTACCCTTTCATACCAGTGGATGTCAGGAGACAACAATATACCCGGTACTTACAAGCCCGTCGAAGGAGCGACTTCAAACGTTCTCAACTTAAAAGGCGCGGATAAAGAAGGAAAGAAATATTACTGCTGCATCGTTACAAACGATCTGGGCGGAACTACCTTCTCAAACGATTCGTCGGACATACCGATAGTCGTTGTAAACAGCACGGGCAAAGTCGCCGCAGTCGTGAACGCCGATCCCAAGGATGCGTACGCCGAGGACGGTGAGACCGTTGAATTCCGCGTGGAAGCTTCAAAAGCCGCATCGTATGAGTGGTATATGTCAAAGTCCGGCACAACGCCCAAAAAACTCAAAAACGGCTCTGACGGAGTCGTTTCCGGCGCCGATAAAGATACGCTCAAGGTCACGGCGTCCGCGGATAACAACGGATACGTGTTCTTCTGCCGTGTGTACGGCTCAAACGGCAAATACGTTTCCACAAAGAACGCAAAGCTTACCGTCGATCTGCCCGTACCCGCGATGCCGAAGATCGATCAGCATCCCGTATCCGTTTCAGCCGGTGCGGGAGAAGAAATAATTCTCACGGTCGGTGCCGAAAGCCCGGACGGCGGAGAACTGAAATATCAGTGGTACGTAAACGACAAAGCCGAGTATAAGACCATTTCGGCGATATTAAATGAAAATAATGAAACGCTGTCGATAGACCAGAGCGAAGACGTAAGATATTACTGCGTTGCGGTATGGAACGTTAAAAACGGCAATGAAAACGGACCCGTTTATTCCGATTTTGCAAAGGTGGAGATAACCGCGGCAGAGTCTTCCGGGCAGACGGAAACTGAGCCGGATACGGATACCGAAACGGAGACCGATACCGAAACGGAGACGGACGCGGATACTGAGAGCGATACCGTTGAAGAGACCGTGACGGACGCCGGAACAACGTCGGGCGAGCCGGATACCGAAACTGAGGAGACGACCGGAGAAGACGTGCCCGCGTACGTTTCAGAAAACGACGAAACGGAGCCTGCGACCACGGCGCCGGATGAAAACACACAGGATCAGGATAACGCGATAATCACGATACTTATCATAATGATCTGTGTTTTCGCCGTTGCCTTGATAGGCTTGTTCGTACTGATCATCTTTAAGAAAAAGAATCGGGGTACGCCGCCTTCGACCCTGCCCGCGAAGCCTGGTAAAGACGCTGCGCCGGAAACGGATGAAGGACCGGAAGACTTTGCGGAAAAGGAAATGACCGCAGGACCGGAGCCGGACGAAATACCGGCGGAAAAAGCCGTAAACGGCGCGGAAAGCGCAGTTGAGCCGGCATTGGATGAAGGTGATACGGCCGTGACAGCCGAGGCGACGGAAAAAGCGGAAACAACCGAGCCTCCGAAGCCCGCCGAGCCCCCGAAAGAAGTCAAAGTGCAGAAACCCGTCCCGACTCCGAAAATCAAAAAGGATGAGGTCAAACAGCCCGTCAGCGATGACGACGACGATTTCCTCGATCCGGAGCTTGATTATGAGGACGACGAGGATTATACCAAATAAAATATTAAGATAAAAATCACGGTAAACCCGTTAGGGCTTGCCGTGATCAGAGCGAAGACAAACTCCCTCAGT
>DBWC01000076.1 GCA_002308615.1 Clostridiales bacterium UBA1248 | reverse complement strand
CTTCCCAAAACGATAAGCGGAAAGATAATAAGAAATCAGCTCCGCTGAAAGGAAATAAATAATGTCTGACAAAAACAGCGCTTATCAGATCCCGGAAGGGCTTGTTTTCGGCAGGAACGCCGTTTCCGAGCTGATCAAAAGCGGCAAGGATATAGACAAGATAATAATCCAGAAGGGACAGCGCGAAGGATCGATAACAACCATAGCGGCCGCCGCCATAAAGCTCGGCATACCGCTTGTCGAGGCGGAAAAACAGAAGCTTGACAGACTTTGCGGCGGAGGCGTCCACCAGGGCGTATGCGCCTACGCTTCCGCGGTAACATATGCCGAGCTTGACGATATCTTCAAAGCCGCGGAGAAAAAAGGCGAGCTGCCGTTTTTAGCGATAGCGGACGGCNNTGCCGTTCATAGCGATAGCGGACGGGATAGAGGACCCTCATAATTTGGGCGCTCTGCTCCGCTGCTGTGAATGCGCGGGCGTGCACGGGCTGATAATCCCCAAACGCCACACGGCGACTCTCGGCGCTACGGCGGCAAAGGCGTCCGCCGGCGCGATATCGCACGTGCCGGTCGTCAAGGTATCAAACATATCCGCCTGCATAAAAGACCTCAAATCCCGCGGAGTATGGTGTTACGCCGCGGAAGCGGACGGACAGAATATTTACGAAGCTCCGCTTGACCGGGCGGCGGCGTTCGTCTTCGGAAGCGAGGGCGACGGCGTCTCGCGTCTGGTAAAGGAAAGCTGTGATTACACGGTAAGCATCCCCATGTTCGGTAAAATAAACTCCTTAAACGTTTCATGCGCTGCTGCGGTAGTTTTATCATACGCCGCGTACGCAAGACACGCCCTGTAACAGAAAGGCAGACTTACATGGAAAACAAGAACAAAAAAGATATGTCGGTCGACGACCTCGTTAAACAGCTCAAGCTGGTGCTTGACATAGACGAGGATGAAGAAGAGCCCTCCGCACCGGATACTCCGGAGGATACCGCGGAGGAGGAAACGGAAGCCGCCGAAACAGAGACGGAGCCTCTGACCGTTGAAAGCGCGGAAACGATATCGGAAAAGGTGCGCCTTCTCGACCGGTACTTTGAAGAGGAAGAAAACAAAAAAAATAAAAAGAAAAACCGTCTGCGTACGCGTGAAAAGAAGCCGAAGAAAAAAAGAGGCGCGGAAAAAGAGCCGGATGCAGATCTGCCCGTAAAAGAAGAACCCGAGACAGACGTCACCGCGGCAGTGACTGAGGAAAAAAAGAAGGATTCCGGATTCTCTGATGAGGAGCTTACCTCCTTTGCCGACGAGATAGGCGATATGTTCTCAGATCCCGAGGATGAAAAGCCCGCGAAGCCGGAGCCCGAGCCTGAGCCTGTCGCAGAAGAACAGGCGGCAGAGGAACCGGACGAGCCTGCAAAAGAAGAAACAGTCCCAAAGCCCGAGCCGGAAGACGGCGACGAGCTTGATTTAAGCGTCACAAAGATCATATCGGACGGCGCGGAAATAGAGGTTGACGGCATATCGGACACAGGCGAGATAAGTCCGTTCATTTACGACGCTTCTAAATCAAATACGAAAGACGAGAAGGAAAAAGAGGAAGACGACGGTGAAACAAAACCGTTTGCTTACAAAGGCAAGCAAACGGAGCCGGACGATGAAGAGCCTCCCGCGGATGCCGGAGCCCGGGACGATACGAGCGATATAGCGGATTTTGACGTTTTCTTTGACGACATACACAAGGAAAGCGAAGACGGATATACCGCCGCCGAAGAGGCGATAATGGACACCTTCGCGGAAAAGCAGGAAAAGCCTAAGAAAAATCCCGTAAAGACCTACAGCGATTTTTCAGCAAGCGACCTACCGGACGCGGACGAAGACGAAAAGGAAGAAGAAAAAGCCAGAGCGAAATACGATGAATTCACCTCGTATGACCAGAGAAAGCTGTTCCTTGACGGATACAAGAAAAAATTCATATCGCTGCGCCTGTCCCTTATACTCTCATCCGTTTTTGCGGTGCTCGTGTTCGCATACGAATGTCTGTCGTTTTTCGGCTCGGCGTTCCCGTATTTCTGCTCGCCCGCGGACAATCCCTCGGTATTCATACTTATAGACCTGCAGCTGTTCGCGCTCTGCGCGATATTCGCGTCAACACATCTCGTAGACGGTCTTAAGGGCGTCTTCTCGGGCAAGGCGAATATCGCTTCCATAGGCGCGCTGTCGGTCATAATAACGTTCATCTACGGCATACTTTCCGCCGTTACGGGAAAAGTGGTGCCGCACCCGATAATGTCCGTGTCCGCGTTCTGCGTCGTGATGATGCTCGCCGCGATGCTGCGCAACGTCAAGCGCGACACACTTAACTTCAGGACCGTTTCCGGCACGTCGGCAAAACCGAAATTCGTCATGGAAACGTATACGCCGGGCAAGAATTCCGCGGAGGAAAAAGAGTTTTACGATTATATCCCGGAAAACGCAAAAATGCTCCGCATCTCAAAAACAGATTTTGTAAAAGGCTTTGTCGGCTCTAATATGAGATCGTCGGCTTCCACAAAATACATTAATATTATGTTCCCGGTGCTCGCGCTTATTTTCGCGGCTGTACTGGCGGTCGTTCTTATAATCAAGAAAGACATGGCTTCCGCCATAAACGCGGCTTACACCGCGTCGTCCCTCTGCACGCCCGCCGCTCTGTTTGCCGCCGTAACGCTCCCGTCGTTTATCTGCGCCAAAAAGACGTATGACGACGACAGCTGCGTGTTGAGCGAAGCCGCAGCCGAGGAATATGCGGACGCGTCAGTCGTGACGTTTGAGGACAGCGACGTGTTCCCGCCGTCTCTTGACAAGATCACGTCCGTAAGGCTTTATAACGACAGCCGTATGGACTACATAATGTACGTGCTTACGAGTCTTTTCCGCAAAATAGGCGGTCCTCTGCTCTCTATATGCGAAAACGCCGCAAAAGAATACAACGAGTTTTCAAACAGCGTCATAATAGACAACGCCGTGGAAAACGGCATTGAGGCGACTGTGGACGCGCAAAAGGTGTTCTTAGGCTCGTCCGTATACATGGGCAGCAAGCTTGATCCCAAATTCTGCATAGACGACAAGCAGTATGAGGAAAACGACAAGAGCCGCATAATGTATATGATAATAAACGACGTTGTGACCGCGAAATTCTACATAGAATACGAGATGGATAAGGACTTCCTTTCGGCTATAAAGCAGCTGTCCACCTCTACAAGATGCGTGGCGATCAGAACGCTTGACCCGAATATAGATACAAAGCTTATCAGAAGCTATCTTGACACGGAGATATATCACTGCAAGATAATGCGCACAAGAGAAAACGAACGCCGTCAGACGATCAGCAAGTCGAGCCGCGGCGCGGTGGTTTCCAAAAACAGCATCAAGGCGCTTCTCCGTTCTCTTCTGATCTGCGACAAGATAGTATATTCATCAAAGATAAATATGATAATATGCTTTTTGTCCGTAGTTATCGGTCTTATATTCGGCGTGTTCCTTATCGCGACAAAAACCGTTAATTCTATAAGCGCCCTGCACGTCCTTTCGTACCAGATACTTCTCGGCATAGTTATCTGGATCGTGACGAAGATCAATACGTGATCTCTGAATTCTTAATTCTTAATTGCAATAACTTCAAGCGGAGTTCCATGCTCCGCTTGAACTTTAAAAGGAAAAAATATGAGTACTCTGATCTTACCCTCTCTTATGTGCGCCGACCAGCTTCATTTATATGATGAAGTAAACGCGCTGCTTGACGCCGGCGCGGATATGATCCACATAGACGTCATGGACGGCGAATTCGTGCCGAATATACAGATAGGCACGGAGGTCGTATCCGCAATAAAAAAGGAATTCGATATACCGCTCGACTATCATCTCATGATACAAGCCCCGCACAGAAAGCTTGATTATTTTCCGATAGGTCCGGGCGATATCGTGAGCGTGCATTACGAAACTACGCCGCATCCGGCGCGCGCCGCGGCGCATATCCGTGACAAAGGTGCAAAAGCACTTCTTGCGCTGAACCCCGCGACGCCGCTGTCCGTCATCGAAAACGTGACCGAATGCTTTGACGGCGTGCTTATTATGACGGTGAACCCCGGCTATTCCGGGCAAATGCTGATCCCCGGCTGTATCGACAAGATACGAAACGCAAAAGAGCTTCTGCCGGATAACTGTATAATAGAAGCGGACGGCAACGTCAGCTTTGAAAACGCGAAAAAAATGGCAGAAGCAGGCGCAAACGCGCTCGTCTGCGGAAGCTCGAGCCTGTTTTCGGGCAAGTTTGATTATAAAACTTCAATTAAAAAGCTGAGAAATTTATGAAAAACAAATATCTGCCTTACATAAACACGGAAATAACGGGCGGCTTCTGGGCTGAAAAGCAAAAACTCATAAGGAACGTGACGCTTGACGCGGTTTACGACAGATTTGCCGATACCGGCAGGATAGGCGCGTTTGAGATGAATTACAAAGAGGGCGACCCGAACAGGCCGCACTATTTCTGGGATTCGGACGTTGCAAAATGGATGGAATCCGTTGCGTATCTTACGGCAAAAGAAAAAATGCAAAAGCAGGAGAAGCGCGTCGATCATCTTGCCGACTGCATCGAGCGCGGCAGGCTTGATAACGGCTATTTCAATATTTATTTCGAACAGCTTTCGCCGGATATGATCTTCAAGGACCGCGACTGCCACGAGCTTTACTGCGCGGGGCACCTGCTTGAAGCGGCTGTTGAATATTATAAAGCGACCGGAAAGAAAAAACTGCTTGATCTTTTGACGGATTATATGGATTACATAAAACGGATTTTCGTTGACGAAAACTCCGCCGCTTTTTCATCCTCCGGCCATGAGGAGATAGAGCTTGCGTTGATCAAATTGTACGATCTGACGGATGATAAAAAATGGCTTGATCTCTCTCTGCATTTCGTAAATATGCGCGGACACGGCACAAAACCGGGTAAGGACAGCGCGCATTCCGATTATAACCAGGATCATCTGCCGGTCAGAGAACAGTTTACCGCGGAGGGCCACGCCGTACGCGCCTGTTATCTTTACTGCGCTATGGCGGACCTTGCGCTGCGCTGTGACGACGACGGACTGAAAAACGCGTGCGAAAAGTTGTTTGACAATATAACGCAAAGAAAAATGTATATAACCGGCGGCATAGGCTCCACCGCCGCCGGTGAAAGATTTGAAGAGGATTTCAGGCTGCCCAACGACACGGCGTACGCAGAAACGTGCGCGGCGCTTTCTCTTGCTCTGTTTGCGCGCCGGATGTCGCTGCTTGACGTTGACGGCAAATACGCGGACACGGCTGAAAAAGTGATATACAACGGCTTCTTATCCGGGCTTTCACTTGACGGCAAATCGTTTTTCTATGAAAACGCGCAGGAGATAAACCTGAAAGAACGCAGAAAGCACGAGGGCGTCCATTATCCGATCACACAGCGCGTTGAGATATTCGGCTGCTCCTGCTGTCCGCCGAACGTGACGCGGTTCATACCGTCCGTCGCAGATTTTCTGTACGTTTATAACGGCAACACCGTTTACGTGAACCAGTATATGCAGTCTGTCTCTCATTTTGAGGGCTTTGATATATCGCAGGAAACGGACTACCCGTATGACGGAAAAATAAAAATAAGCGCGACGTCCGATAAAAAACTCGCGCTGCGAATACCCGGCTGGTGCGATGAGTATTCGCTTTATATAAACGGCAAAGCGGTAAAATGCGACACGGTAAAAGGATACGCCTGTATTGACGTGTGTGCGGGCGACGCTGTTTTGCTTGATCTGAAAATGCAGCCTAAGCTGAATTTTGCAGATGAAAGAACAGAAGCGGACAGAGGCAAGACCGCCGTATCGTACGGACCTTTTATCATGTGTGCGGAAGCTGTCGATAATCCGCATCTGAATGAAGCCGTCTTATCCGACGGTCAGATGCAGGTCACAAAAGGTGTATTCGGTCTGCCCGCCGTTACCGTTTCCGCTTCTCCGGATCCGCTTTATATGATCCCGTATCACGCCTTCGCCAACCGCGGCGAGACAGATATGAAGATCTGGATACCTGTTAAATAAAAAGGCTTAACGTTCCGCAATACGCAATTCATGGGAGCTGCCGCTTAAGGGAAAAGCCCGATAAGGAAGTTTTTCACTGCGCGTAAACGTGGTGAGTAGGTGCGCACTTAACAAAAGCAGGCTGA
>DBWC01000099.1 GCA_002308615.1 Clostridiales bacterium UBA1248 | reverse complement strand
AAGTAAATAGGAGAGATTCGAAGCAGCGTTAAGAAAACGCTCCGGGGGAGCGTTTTTAGCGGTGACTGTTGACGAGCCTTGCGCCTCCGGTGGAGGAAAAAGCAAGGCGAGGAAAGCGTAGCGGTCAAAATGATCAAGCAAAAGGTGAGGCAGCACTGCGCAGATCATTTTGGGTACCGCAAGCGGTCAGATTAAGCACAAAAAAGAGAAATCTGCACTTATGCCTTGCAAAAATCAAGAAGAATCTCTCCTTCTCCGCCATCAAAAAAGCTCCCGAAAGGGAGCTTTTTTGATGGCGCAAAAGTAAATAGGAGAGATTCGAAGCAGTATGCTGTCATTCACAGTACGCTGCTCAAAAACTGCTGTGCGCGTTCCGTCTGCGGGTGATCGAAGACCTCGGACGGAGTGCCGCTTTCGGCTATAACGCCGTCCGCCATGAACAGGACTCTGTCGGCGACCTCGCGCGCAAAACCTATCTCGTGCGTCACGACGATCATCGTCATACCGGCGTCCGCCAGCCGCTTCATAAGATCGAGCACCTCTCCGACCATCTCCGGATCGAGCGCCGACGTCGGCTCGTCGAAGAGCATGACCTGCGGGTCCATACACAGCGATCTGACTATCGCTATCCTTTGCTTCTGTCCGCCCGACAGCGTTGACGGATAGGCGTCCGCTTTATCCGTAAGTCCGATCTTGTCAAGCAGCTCCATAGCCTGCGCCGTCGCTTCTTCCTTTGTTTTCAGCTTCAGCTCAAGCGGCGCGAGCGTCATATTCTGAAGCACCGTCAGATTGTTGAAGAGATTGAAGTGCTGAAAAACCATGCCCATCTTTGCGCGCGCAAGGTTTTCGTCCAGATAATGGACTTTATAAAACTCTTTCATAAGGCGGGAATACTCGCCGCCTTCTCTTTTTTCGTGCAACAGGTCTTCTTTTTTTATTTTTGCAATAATTTCCGCGTCGTCCGCGCCGCCTGCCGCCTTTTGTTTTCTGAACGTGCGCGAGGCTTTTATTATATCCTCGTGCAGATACGGATCGACCGGCGTAAGCAGGTTGTTATCGAACCATACCTCGCCGTACGTCGGCTTTTCAAGCAGGTTCATACAGCGGAGCATAGTTGATTTGCCGGAGCCGGAGGCTCCTAAGACTACGACTTTTTCGCCCTTCTTTATTCCGCAGGAAACGCCCTTTAAGACCTGCAGCTTGCCGAAGTATTTATACAGTCCGCGAATTTCAACAAGGTCACCGCTCATTCTTCTTCAACCTTCTTTCTATAAGATGCTGCACCGCCGTCAAAAGCATAACGACGGCAAGATACATAAGAGCGGCGAAAAACAGGAAAACAAGATAACAGGCGGGCGTTGCCAGACCCTGTTTTTCCGCCATTCCGAGCAGATCCCACTTTTGCTCCCAGTTGACGCGCAGAGCGATAACGCTTACGACGGACGTTTCCTTTACGAGTATGATTATCTCGTTGAAGATCGTCGGAACTGTCGTTTTTATCGCCTGAGGGATTATTATCCTGCGCATTGTCGTTATCCACGAAAGCCCGAGACTTCTGCCGGCTTCAAGCTGTCCTATATCCACGGCGCTTATGCCGGAGCGTATTATTTCCGCCATATAAGCGCCGGAGTTTATGCCGAACGCTATGATCGGGACGATCAGGTTTGTGGACATGCTTTTGAATATAACGAGAACGGAGCTGTAAAGGATAAGAAGCTGTACGAGCGTAGGCGTACCGCGTATAACGGTGATGTACGTCACGGCTATGCCGTCGAGCACTTTTATCACGGGATTGTTTTTGGGCGCTATGCGTATCACCGCGAGTATGACGCCTATTATGAATCCGAGGACGACGGCGCCGAAGGCTATTAACAGGGAATATCCGAGGCTTTCTGCAAACAAGCCCCGGAGATCCCACAGCTTTGCGAGTTTTTCCGCAAATGTCATATTTTACGTTATATAACCGTCAGCTGCTGTGCTTTACGGTGTACTGATCAATAAGACCGTCTTTGATCATCTGCTTGAGGATATCGTTCACCTGCTTTACAAGCTCTGCGTTATCCTTGTTGAAGTACAGAACGTAAGATTCCATCTCCGCGTCAAGCGGCCAGCACTGCAGATTGTCCTTGTCCTTGCTTATGGCTTCAGCGGGCAGTTTGTCTATAACGACAGCCGCTACGGTGGTGCCTATATCCTGAGAAGCGATTATGGCGTTGCTGTACTCAATGGCTTTTGCTTCCGTGTCTTTAACAGCGTCGTCTACGAGATAAGCACCTGTCGTACCCGCCTGAACACCTATTGACTTGATGCCGGATGCGGCGACGTATGCGATCGCGTCCGCAAGAGCGACCTGCTCTCCTTCAAAAGTTCCGGTAGGAGCGATTATGTACTGTACGGACGTGGCGTAAACGTCAGACGCCAGAGCCACCTCGTCACGGTCGGGTTTTTTGCTCATGCCGGCGGCGCCGACGGCGAATTTATCTTTGGAAACTTCGTTCAATATCGCATCAAAGTCTATATCCGAGATAATGACCTTGTAACCGAGTTTTTCGCCGATGTAATTTACAACGTCAATATCAACGCCTACGACCTTGCCGTTTGAGTCAAGGTACTCATACGGAGGGAAACCCGCGTTTGTGTAGACGTTTAAAACTTTTTCTTCCGTTTGACCGCAGGAAGCGAGAGCGAGGCAGGCGAGTATCATAGCCGCCGCAAGTATAACAGTTACGGTTTTTTTCATTATAATAATTTCCTTTCTTTATTTCCGCCGTATCGGACGGACGGTATTTATTTTCGATGTGCATATTATAACGCATAAAAATGCATTTGTCAAGTGCTAATTTTATGAATTTTGTGTATATTTTCAGCAATATTATGTATAATATGCAATATTCGTGCATAAAAACGCCGATTTGACGTATAACGCGGCGGATATTTTTCACTTGCGGTCATTTCATAGTATGCTGAACTTGACAAATAAATAATATTGTGATAAAATCATATCGGACTTTATAATACAAGCGATACGCGAGGCGCGGCATAAACCGTAATAAAAGGAATAATAAAATGAGATTCAGACAAGTACATCTTGATTTTCACACGTCGCCTGCGATAAAAAACGTGGGCGGGCGTTTTTTGCGCGAAGAATTTGAAGAAGCGCTTAAGGCCGGTCACGTCGATTCCGTAACGGTGTTTTCAAAATGCCACCACGGATATTCGTATCATCCGACCAGGGTAAACGAGACGCATCCGGGACTTGATTTCGATCTGCTCGGCGCGGAGCTGGACGTCTGCAGACGTGCCAGCGTGCGCGCGCCCGTATATATCTCTGCGGGGCTGGATGAAAAATACGCGGTATGCCACCCGGATCAGCTTGTGAGGCAGTCGCCCGATCAGGTAATAACGTTTGATTTGCCGGGTTACCATCTTTTATGCTTCAACACGCCGTATCTTGATCTTTTGCTGAAACAGATACGCGAGGTGATGACAGTGTATCACCCGGTCGGGATATTTCTCGATATATGCGATATAAGATCCTGCCGCTGTCCGTACTGTATGGAATCGATGAAAGAAAAAGGATACGATCCGAATAACGATGAAGACGTTTACAAACACGGCAGAGAAGTGTATTTCAATTATACGCGCGCTGTAAAGAAAGTTATAAGTGAGATCGATCCCGATACGGCGATCTTTCACAACGCCGGACGCGTGCCGCTCGGCGACCGTGAGTTCGCGGACTGTGATACGCATTTGGAGCTTGAGAGTCTGCCGACGGGCGGCTGGGGTTACGATCATTTCCCGATGACCGCGTCATATTGCAGATGTTTAGGCAAAGAATATCTCGGCATGACCGGAAAATTCCATACTACCTGGGGCGAATTCGGCGGCTTCAAGCATCCGAACGCTCTGAAATACGAAACCTCGCTTTCGCTTTCGCTCGGCGCGGGATGCTCCGTCGGCGATCAGCTCCACCCGTCCGGCAAGCCGGATATGGCAACGTACGCGCTCATCGGCGCGGCGTACGCGGAGGTGGAAAAGAAAGAGAAGTTCTGCCGCGGCGCTGCTGCCGTTTCGGATACAGCGGTCCTCGCCGACGACTACCCGACCGGAGCGAACCGCGTACTGCTTGAAAAAAAGTATCTGTTCGACGTTGTTGACAGGTATTGCGATATAAGCGGATATAAGCTCGTCATACTGCCGGACAGCTTGAATTATGACGCGGAGCTTGAAGAAAAACTGAAAAAATATCTGCAAAACGGCGGAAAGATTTTAGCCACCGGCAGCGCCGGATTTGACGATAACGGCGCGTTTTTAGGGCTTGACAGCCTGAAACTGATACGTAAAAACGAAAACAAGCCGGACTATATGCGACCCGCATCGCCCGACGGTTTTACGAACGGCGTGACGGAATATCATATGTCGACGGATTCGTATCTGTTCGAGCCCAAAGAGGGCTTTGAAGTCGTAGCGTACGGCATTGACAGCTATTTCAACCGCACCGCAAAGCATTTCTGCTCTCACAGGCATACCCCCGCAGACCCCGATTCACGCCGCCCCGGCGCGGTCATATCGGACAGTATCGGATACATAAGCTGGCGGATTTTTGAAGATTACGCGACTCTCGGCTCGCTTCATTTAAAAGAGCTTGCCGATCTAATGATAGGAAAACTGTTAGGCGGCGACAGAACGCTGACGGTCAAGGGTCTGCCCGACCGCGGTATCGCAACGCTTTTGCGGCAGGGCGGCAGGCTCGTAAACCACCTGCTTTTCGCGCATACCACCGTACGCGGCAGGAATACGGAAGTCATAGAGGACGTCGTGCCGGTTTACGGTTTGACCGTGACTGTCAAAACGGACAAACGCCCCGCGTCCGTAACGCTTCAGCCGCAGAACATAAGGCTGCCGTTTGAATATAAGGAAGGCAAAGTAAAATACACCGTGCCGGAGCTTTACATACATCAGATGGTCGTTATAGAATAAAGACTTTGACGCCGGATCGTCCGGCGTCTCAGAGCGAAGACAAACTCCCTCAG
>DBWC01000082.1:7494-11182 GCA_002308615.1 Clostridiales bacterium UBA1248 | reverse complement strand
GGAGGGGAGACCCCTCCCCTACAATCAGCACGTTTATTTCGTGTCATAGAACCCCTGCGCGGTGAATATCTTTTCGTATTCGCGCAGCTTTGCTTCGCGCTGCTTGTAATCGGGTACGTACTGAGATACGAGCGCGTAAAACTTTTCGTTGTGATTCTTACAGATTATGTGAGAAAGCTCGTGGACGGTGACGTAATCTATACATTCCTCGTCCGTCATCATAAGCATATATGCGTAGTTTATACGGTTGCCGCCCTTGCCGCCGCAGCTTCCCCAGCGCGTTTTCGCGCCGGTCATTTTCGGGATCGGAGGCAGCGGCAGTTTCATTTTGCTCGCCCACAAAAACGTCTTTTCCGCCATGTATTTTTTGCCGACGGATTTGAAAAAAACAGACAAAGCGTTTATTTTTTCAGCGTTGTCAAGCCCTTTCGGCAAAATGAATTTTTCGCCGTCAAAGCCGACCTTTTTGTCGTCTGTTTCACACAGATCGAATTTTTCGCCGAGGTAATACACGCAGTTTATCCCGGTGCGCTCGGGGCGGTCGGCGCGCTTTTTTTCTATCCAGCCGGAATGGGACGAAACGAAACGCTCCACCTCGGCGCGGCTCATGCCCTTAGGCGCGTGCACGGTCACGCTGCCGTCGCGCTTTACCTGTATACCTATCGTTTTTCTGTCCGAATATATAACGGTGTGCGTCATTTATTGTTTTTTTCGTCCTTGATCTCCTGAAGCTCGGCCAGAAACGTTTCAACGTCGCGGAACTCGCGGTAAACGGACGCGAATCTAACGTACGCAATATCGTCTATCGCCTTCAAGCGCTCCATAACGAGCTTTCCTATCTCGCCGGACGGGATCTCTTTTTTGCCCGTGGCTTTTACCGCGTTTTCAACGTCGCGCACGAGGTTCTCGATCTGCGTCGAGGAGACGGGGCGCTTGTGGCAGGATTTCAAAATGCCGTTCATAAGCTTCTCGCGTGAGAAGACCTGGCGGGACTTGTCCTTTTTTATTACCATAAGCGGAGTTGATTCCGCCGTCTCGTAAGTAAAGAATTTGTTTCCACAGTCCGCGCATACGCGTCTTCTTCTTATTACGTTGCCGTCTTCAAACGGGCGGGAGTCAACGACCTTGGTGTCGGCGGCTCCGCAGTTGGGACATCTCATTTTTAAATACCATCCTTTATAGTTTTATATGATTATATATTATTATACACACAATATGTTGTGTGTCAATAGATTTTTTTGCAATATAATGGGAATTTTTGTGTTTTGGGGTTGATAATTTTACATTACCGTTGTATAATTAAGAAAAAAGAAAGAAAATGCCGATGAAGCTGTTTGATAAACGCCCGCTCTGCCTTGCGTGCGCCGCCGCGCTCGTTTTGGCTTTTGCGTTCATATACGCGGGAATATACGCCGTTATTGCCGCCGCTGTTATTGCGGCGGTCACGGGCGTTGTGTTTATTATACTCAAAACAAAAGCAAAGCGCACCGTACTGCCGGTCTGCGCGGCAGTCCTTGTTATGTGCGCGGCTTTTTCCGTTTATCTTATCGGCTTAAACGCCGTGCCGACCGGGAAGACCGTGCACGTGGTCGGTTACGCTCTGCCGGACGGCGAAAGCAGCTATATTCAGGTGTATAACATTACCAAAGCCGACGGAAAAGTTGTGAACGTTAAAGCCGTCTCGTACGGCGACGCGGAGCTTCTGCCGGACTTTGCGGAGTTTGAAGCGGACGTGACGCTTGCCGCGTATGAGGGCTATAACGAATACTATTACAAAAGTAAAGGCGTTCTGTTTTCCGCGGAAGTATCGTCTTTGACTTTGACGGGCAAAACCCACAGATCCGTTTCGTATTACGCCGGGATATTACGGGACTTTGCCGCCGGGTGTCTGTACCGCGTAAGCGACAGCGCCGGGATACTCTGCCGCCTTTTCTTAGGAATAAAGGACGATACGCCGCAGAGCTTTCTGTCGGATATGAGAACGCTCGGCGTCTCGCATCTGCTCGCGGTAAGCGGTCTGCACGTTACGGCGCTGCTCGCCGGGTTTGACTTTGTCTTAACAAAGATCGCGGGCAAAAGCCGGGCAAAATACATAATATTAGCTTGTATCGCGATAGTTTATATGGCTGTCACGGGGTTTACCGGCTCGGTCGTAAGGGCTTCTTTGATGTATCTTTTGAGCCGCCTTGCGCTCATCATCGGCAGGAAAAACGATCCGGTCACGTCGCTTACTGTCGCCGGTTTTGTTATCGTCGCGGTAAACCCGCCGTCCGTTTATGATATCGGATTTCTGCTGTCGTTTTTCGCGGCTCTCGGCATAATCGTCATGGGCGCGCCGCTGTCAGTATATACGGAAGAAAAACTGCCGTCAAAGATCAAGTTTATTAAGTATATGACCTCGCCCGTTATAATAACCGTTTCCGTTCTTGTATTCACGCTCCCGGTCGCCGCTTTCAGCTACGGAAAGATGGCGTACGGCGCGATATTATATAATATAGTCACCGCGCCTTTCGCCGCCCTCCTGCTTTATATCTGCCCGTATCTGATACTGTTTTCATACGTTCCGTTCTTAGGCAGGGGTTTAGGCCTTTTGGCGGACGGACTGTGCACGGTCCTTGTAAAGCTCGTGCATCTTTTGGCGGAGCGCCACGTACCGTCCGTGTCCGTATCTTATCCGTTCGTGATACCGCTTGTGCTTGTATTTATCGCCGCGGCTGTCTTTTTGGCGGTCTTTTCAAAAAAACGGCTTCATTATCTGTGTCTTGCGCTTGCGTTCGTTATTGCTTTTTCGTCGTTTGCGGCGATATTCTCCTTGACAGAAGCGAACAAAACGGCTATAATCGTATCTAAAGGAAAGTACGGAGACTACGCCGCCGTGCTCGATCGCGGGAAATGCACGGTGTTTGATTTTACGTCCGGCAGCGCGGACGGGTTTTATCCGCTCTGTGAAAAACTGCTTTCGCTCGGCGTAACGCGCGCCGACTACGTGCTTGCGGCGGAGCCTCAGTCACGCCATTTGCAGAGCGTCATACGCGTCTGCACGTATTTTGATATTGATAATATCTACGCGCCGGAGGAGTTTGCGGACGAGTTGTCCGTATTCTGCGGAAAAGACGTCATAAAAACGGCCGGGATAACGCAGAAATACGGCAAAGCGACGCTTACGGCCGCGGACGTCGCGCGTTTTGTCAGCATAGGAGATATCGTTTATTTTGACTGTCTGACAGAGAATATAAGCGGAGCAAAGACCGTTGTTGCCGGCAGTAAAACGGATATAAAAGCGGACGGCGTTTATTATATGAAAGAATACGAAAAGGTTTTGGTGATATATACGGATGAATGACTTTTATACTGAAAACAACACGGTCTTCTGCCGCGCTCTGGCGGATATCCCGTTTGTCGCGCACGGCTTTTCAACGAGGGTGGGCGGCGTATCGGAGCTTGAATATACGAAGAGCCTGAATTTGGCTTTCTGCCGCGGCGACGACGATGCGGCTGTGCTGAAAAACAGGGCGATATTTGCAAAAAACGCCGGATTTGACGCGGGCGGCCTCGTAGTGGGCGAGCAGACTCATTCCGCAAATGTAATAACGGCGGACGGGGACAAAAAGTATTTTGCAAACACGGACGGTTTCGTGTCAGATACGCCCGGCGTTTTCGTCGCCGTAAAGACGGCGGACTGCCAGCC
>DBWC01000082.1:0-7461 GCA_002308615.1 Clostridiales bacterium UBA1248 | reverse complement strand
ACGCCGGCTGGCGCGGCACGGTGAAAGGCATAGCGAAAAACACCGTGTGTGAGATGATAAAGCTCGGGGCGAAGGCGGGCAATATAATCGCCGCGCTCGGACCATGCATAAAGCCGTGCTGTTTTGAGGTCAAAGAAGATTTCGTCGCGGAATTTGAGCAAAACGCGCCGGAGCTTCTGCGCTTTATAAAAAAGGAAAACGGCGCGTATCGCGCGGATATAAGCGGTATGAACAAGGCGATCCTGCTTGATATGGGATTGCTTGAAAATAATATTTTCGTATGTGAAGAGTGTACCTGCCACAGCGGTGAAAAATACTTTTCGCACAGGCGGCAGGGAAATTCACGCGGAACTATGATGAGCGTTATAGGAATAAAAAAATAACAGGAGAAAAAAGCTATGGTAAAAATGTACGATCTTACGGTGCAGCGCGTTAAAGAGCCGCTTGCCGTCAAAAAAAGCGGAGTCCGCTTCGGCTGGAAGCTCGACTCGGACGAAAAAGACGTTAAACAGACAAGCTATTCGGTCACCGTCTGCCTTGACGGAAAGCCGGTCTGGGAAAAGAAAGAGGATTCCGATAACACGGTGGATATAACCGCCGATATCGATTTTCTGCCCGGCAAAAAATACACCGTAAAAGCCAGGTCGGAAACGGGCGCGGGGGAGTGTTCTGCGGAAAGCTTCTTTGCGGTGGAGCCGGAGATAAAAGGTACGTTTATAAAGCCCGCAAAGCATATTGAGGGCGCGTGCGTTTATTTCAGACGCGATTTCGCCTGTAAAAAGACCGTAAAGCGCGCGACGGCGTACGTCGCCGGCCTCGGCTACGGCGTGCTTTATTTCAACGGCAAAAGAGTTGACGAGGTGTTCTATGACGCGCCGTTTACAAACTACGAAAAAGAGGTCTTGTACCGCGCTTACGATATAACCGCGCTTATAAAGGATAAAAACTGCATAGGCGTACACTGCGGAGAGGGCTTTTACGCACAGAGCCGCGTGTGGTTCAACAAGGCGTTCAAATACGGCGATATATGCTGTTTCGCGCAGGTGAATATCGAATACGAGGACGGAGAAGAAGACGTTATATATACCGAGCCGGGAAGCTGGCAGACGATGTATTCGCCGACGATCTTAGGCAACGCCCACGGCGGAGAGATACACGACGCGAGAAGAGAAGTACCGGACTGGTGTAAATACGGCTTCACAGACGAAGATCTGCGTCCGGCTGTCGCCGACACGGTGGAAAAAGGCGAGCTTCACGGCGCTGTGATGCCGCCGTGCCGCGTGATAAGACGCATAAAGCCGAAGGCGATAAAGCAGATACACGGGGAGGACAGCGGACTCTGGGTGTACGATATGGGCGAAAACTACGCCGGCACGGTCACGCTGCGCCCGCCGCACAGCGCGGAAGGCGCGACGTACGTGTTGCGCTTTGCGGAAACGGTGGATGAAAACGGCCAGCTCGATTACAGATCAACGGGCGTTTATCACGTTTACTGTCAGCAGCAGCATATTTATATATGCTCCGGCAAAAAAGGCGAGGAATGGACGCCGGAATTCAACTGGCACGGTTTCCGCTACGTGGAGGTCACGGGCTTCTACGGCAGAGATCCGCAGCCGGATATGATAGAAGGTCTGGCGATAAGCACGGATTTTGAGACGACGGGCAAGGTTGAGACCTCATCTGACGATCTTAATAATCTGCAAACCGTTATGCTGCGCACGATACGCTCAAATTACCACGGCTTCCCCGAGGATTGCCCGGCGCGTGAGAAATGCGGCTGGCTCGGCGACGCGGAGGTCGTGTGCGACACGGCTATGTATAATTACGATATGGCTGCGTCATACGAAAAATATATGCGCGACGTCAGGACGAGCCGCGACGTCTACGGCGACTGGACGATGATTGCGCCCGGCAAACGCACCTGCGGCTTCGGCACGCCTCTGTGGGGCTGCGCGCAGGTCATAATCCCGTATAAACTGTATATGCTCTGCGGCGATAAAGCCGTTTTGGAAGAGAATTATAAATATATGTGCGACTGGATAGAGCACGAAAAGAACAGAAGCGACGATCTGATAATCTCGGAGGGCTTAGGCGACTGGTGCCCGCCGATAGGCAACGAGGGAAAGAGAAGGATCCCCGTAAAGCATTCGTCCACGTTCATGTTCTATGAAACGACGGTCATTATGGAAAAAGTATCAAAGCTGCTCGGTCACGACGGAAAGAAGTTCGCAGAGCTTGCGGAAAAGATAAAAGAATCCGTAAACCGCAATTTCTATGATAAGGAAAAACACAGTTACGGATACCAGGCGTCAAACGCCTGTGCGTGGCAGCTGCACATCGTGCCCGAAAAGGACAGGGAAGCGCTCGTAAAAGCTACGCACGATATGATATTCGAGGATAAATACGTGATGACAACGGGCATTTTCGGCAACAAATATCTTATCCCCATGCTGTTTGAAACGGGCCTCGGCGAGGACGCGATGAAGATAATGTTCGGCAGGACTTTCCATGATTTCGGCACGATGTTAGACGACGGCGCAACGTCTTTGTGGGAATGTCTTGAGATGAAGTCCGTCGGTATGAAAGGATTTATCCCGTCATACGACCACCCGATGCACAGCGGATTCGCTTATATGTATTACGCGCAGTTAGCCGGAATAAAGCCGACAGAGCCGGGCTTCAAGAGCTTTGAGATCTCACCGTGTCTTGCCGGCGCGCCGGAAAAAGTCTACGCGGAGCTGAAGACGGTGAACGGACTTATCGTCTCGGACAGAAATGGCGATACGCTTAAAATCAGAGTCCCCGCGAATACGAAATGCACCGTAAAATTCGGCGGAGTTGAGACGACGGTCGGGTCGGGAGAATATATATTTAACCGCTGACCGTAGGGGAGGGGTTTCCCCTCCCGGATCGTAGGGGTCGGCGCCTCGACGCCCCGCTTGCAGGGGAGGGGTTTCCCCTCCCGCGGCGTACCGCAAATAAAACTGGTTAATCCGTAGGGCGGGGGCTTGCTCCCGCCGAAAGAATAAAGAATAAAAATCGGTGTCGCCGCGCGCGGCTAAAACCGCAACGATAAATCTATAGGAGGCTTTTTATGAAACATATTTGGAAAATCATTGCAATAATGATCACTTTAGTTATTGTATCGCTTGCGGTATACGGCTGTGTAATTGACGCTCAGAAAAACAGTTGGGGCAGCTTTACGAGCAGGAAGACGGAAAGTTATGACGGAAAATATTACGCAACTCAGACAAAGCACGAAAAAGCGATAAAGGTTACGGTGTATGAAAAAGAAACGGATAAAGAGGTTTATTCATTTACGCCGGCACGTTCTATGGACTTTTGGGGAATATGCTGGGAAAGCGATTCGTATAACATCTGGATCCAGTCCGGAGATATAGGAGTCTATTGTTATAAATATACCGATAACAAATGGGAACTTGACAAGCAGGCGGAGAGGCCGGCTGATATTATATCAAAGTATGATTTGATAGGGGATCAGTAAAGGAATTTTTTATGGATGATATTATTATAAAAGCGGACAAGCTGACAAAGGAATACGACGCGGGGTTTGAAAAGGTCCGCGCGCTTGACGGCGTTTCGTTTGAGGCGCGGCGAGGCGAATTCATTGCCGTGACCGGCGCGTCAGGCTCCGGAAAATCAACGCTGTTGCATATACTCGGCGGCGTTGAGCCGGCGAGCAGCGGCGCCCTTACCGTTGACGGCAAAGACGTTTTTTCGCTGCCGGATAAGCAGCTTGCAAAATACAGGCGCGAAACGGTGAGTATAATATATCAGTTCTATAACCTCGTGCCTATGCTGAACGTCCGGGACAACGTTCTTTTGCCGATGATGCTTGGCGGAAAAAAGCCCGATGAAAAGCGGCTGGCGGATCTTCTTTCTCTGACGGGACTTAAAGACCGCGAGTTTTATTACCCGTCGCAGCTGTCCGGCGGTCAGCAGCAGAGAGCTGCCGCGACGCGCGCGGTTATGACGGGCGCACAGATAATTTTAGCGGACGAGCCGACGGGCAACCTTGACAGCAAAAACACGGATATGATGACAGAGCTTTTAAAGCGCTGCAATAAAGAATACGGTCAGACCGTTATCATCGTGACGCATGACAGCCGCGTTGCCGCCTGCGCCGGCAGACAGATCGAATTGCGGGACGGTATGATCGTGTCCGATACGGGCGGGTGAGCGTATGGCTTTAATAAAAATGGCACTCGCCGCGTTCCGCGGCGGAAAACGGTCCATACCGCTGACAGCCGTGTGCATCACAGCGGCGTCAACTCTTATATCCTTTATTTTTTACTTATCCGTTCAGCTTTATAAATTCGGTTTGTTTGATTCAAACGGGATAGATCTGCTAATAATACAGACGTTTTTTATAACGTTTTTCATCGCATCCGCCGTTATCTTCGCCGGATGCGCCGTGATCTGCTCCGCGCTGTCCGTATGCTATAACAGGATAATACGTCTGCTCGGCGTATTTTCATCCTGCGGCGCGGACGGAAAGCAGATAACCGCAGTTTTATGTCTTGAAGCGGCGATCTACGCGCTTATCTCGGCTCCGGCCGGCACGGTCTGCGGCACGTATGCGGCGCACGTTATGTCAAAATTCATTTTTCCCGCTTCAAACGGAAATTATATATATGCTTTTTCGGGCGGAACGGCGGTTTTTTCGTTTGCCGTCGCTTTTGCCGCGGTCGTTATATCGTCCTTTGTTCCGGCTGCCAAGCTCAGCCGCATAAGCGTGCTGTCCGCGCTGAAATATCAGACAAAGATCAACGTTTCCCTGCGGCAAAGCCTTGTGAGCCGTGTGCTGTCGAAGCTGTTCGGATATAAAGGAAAGCTGGCGGGACAGCTTTATACAAACGAAAAAGGCAAAAACCGAACGCTTATATTCGGCGCGGTCTTTGCCGAAAGCCTGTTTATGTTTTTGTACTCGTGGCTTATATACGACAGCAAAAAAAACTCGCTTAACGGCGGGCGCGCGATGCCGCCGCATCAGTCGGAGGCGCTTCCGTATCTGATCGGTTTTTGTGTGCTCGTACTTTTTATGTGCGTTATTGCGACAGCCTGCTCTTCGGCAGCGGCGGCGGACGCGCATAAAAGCGACTATACCGTCATACGCTCGCTCGGCGCGTCTTTATCCGATCTTACCGCGCTTTCGCTTTTATCCTCGCTGTATCTGTTTATATATCTGAATTTGTTTACGGTTTTGTTTACCGTTCTTGCAAACGCGGCCATGTATCTGATATTTTCGTTTGAAGCCATGCTGCCGTTAGTATATCCGTTTGAGGTGCTTGGAATATACATCGTTATAAACGCCGCCGTGTGCGTTCTCTTTGCACTTTACACGGTTGTCTCAATAAGAATAGTTCCTATAATTAGCGGGCTTAAGCGGGAATATTGAAAATATCCGCAGCAGACTTTACAAATGTGAATTGCTTGTAAAACATAACGGCTCGCTGCAACTTTTTAAGCGAAACTTGTGTTTATATGGTTGAAAGCTTTCAAATGAATGCTGAAAGGAGACGCTATGAAAAAATTATTGATATTGGTTTTATGCGTGCTGCTTCTTCTTTCGTCGTGTATGAACGCGACGGAGCCCGCCGTGACGGGAAAGGTGGAGACCGCCCCGGAAAAAGAAGAAACGGTCACGGAAACCGTCGTTATAACGGAGACGGAGGCTGAGACGGAGGCGGAAACACAGCCCGATACGGCAAAGCCGGAGAACGTTTTGGCGAACTTCGACACGGACTTACTGGATTTCGTATCGTCAGGCACGGCCGGAAACTTCGTCGTTTCCCCTATCTCGCTCAAATACGCGCTCGGTCTTTCGCTTGCCGGCGCCGACGGGAAGACGAAAGAGCAGATACTGAACGCCGTCTGCCCGGACGAGGCGGTTTTTGAGGACTATATCAAAAAGTTTAACCGTTTTGTCGAGTATTTCGAGCATGAAAGCGAGCTGATGAAGGAAGATTACAGGGACAACCCGTCCAAATATCCCTTATCGCCCGACGATTCGCTCAAAGTCGCGGATTCCGTCTGGAGACGACAGGACTTGCCGGAGCTGAAGGACGGATACAGGCTGGCGTCGGAAATGTACGGCGCGGAGCTCAAAGAATTTGACCGGCAGACCGTTATTTCCGACGTGAACGAATGGGTGCGCAGAAACACGTGCAATATGATAAAAAGAACGCTGCCGGATAGCTACGACGTCGAGGACCTTGCGGTCCTGATAGTGAACGCTCTGTATTTCAAGGACGCGTGGGCGTCGGTTTTTGAAGTTTACGGCGAGGACGATTTCACCACGAAGGACGGCGACGTTGTAAAGAAAGAATATATAAAATGCAAGCTGCGCTGCGGCTACTACAAGGATGAAAAGACCCAGATACTGGACGTTCCCATGCGCCACAGCGTTTCCGTTGCGTTCGTCATAGGCAGCACGGACGATCTGCACAAAAATCTTGAAAAGATGAGCAGGTCCGATATAACGGTATATCTTCCGAAGATCGACGTTGAAACGTCGCTTACGCACGGCGAGCTCTGCGATTTCTTGAAAGAACGCGGCGTGACGGACGCGTTTGTAAAAGGATCCGCCGATTTCAGCCGTATGTCGGATACGCAGCTTTATATAAGCGATATAATCCAGAAAGCAAAGCTTTCGCTTGACGAAAACGGCGTTGAAGCCTCCGCGGCGACGGTGATAGCGAACGACACTTATGCGCTGCCAAGTGTGGTTAAGATAAACAGAGCGTTTTCGTTCTTCATCCACACGACGGAAACGAAAGAAGACACGGGCAAAAACGTCGTTTTGTTTGAGGGAATGATAGTAAAATAACAAAAAATATTCAAGTTTTTTCGTTTTTCCTATTGACAAACGCGGATTTACGTGATATAATGCATTGCCACAATAAAGCAGGACGTCCCGTCCTCACCTTGTCAGCGCCGCTTTGGCGCCGGGTCAATAAGCATAAAAAAAGTGTTTTTTTGCGACGGGATGTTTATCCCGTCTTTTTGTTGCAAATTAACCGGGAGGTGCGCGAAGATCAGCACGACTAAAGACAACACTTTAATAAACGACGATATCAATCTGCCGAACGTCCGTCTTATAGACGAGAACGGCAAGCCTTTGGGTATCGTTACGTCGGAGCAGGCGAAGGAGCTTGCATACGACAGAAATCTGGACCTTGTCCTCATAGCTCCGCAGGCGGATCCGCCCGTGTGCAGGATCATGGATTACGGTAAATTCCGTTTTGACAAGATCAAAAAAGAAAAGGAATCCCGCAAAAAACAGCAGAGCGCGGAGACAAAGCAGATCCAGTTGTCCATAGTTATAGGAGACAACGACTTCAACACAAAGCTCAATCACGCCAACAAGTTTTTGAAAAACGGCGACAAGGTGCGTGTTGTCGTCAGATTCAGGAGCAGACAGATCCAGCATAAGGATCT
>DBWC01000001.1:6057-7513 GCA_002308615.1 Clostridiales bacterium UBA1248 | reverse complement strand
CCGGCTTTGGTCTTGGGCTCGATGGCAACGCGGATAACGGGATCCGGGAATTCCATGCTTTCAAGTATTATCGGTTTCTTCTCGTCGCAGAAGGTGTCGCCCGTCGTGGTACTCTTTATGCCGACTACGGCGGCGATATCGCCGGAGTAGCAACAGTCTATATCCTTACGGTCGTTCGCGTGCATCTGGAGCAGCCTGCCCATACGCTCGCGCGTTCCTTTTGTTGAGTTATAGACCGTGGTGCCCGCCTCAACGGTACCGGAATAAACTCTGAAGAAGCAAAGTCTTCCGACGTAGGGGTCGGTCATTATCTTGAAAGCAAGTGCGGAAAACGGCTCCGAATCGCTCGGATGGCGTTCCGCCGGCTCGTCCGTTCCGGGGATCGTGCCCTTTATTGCCGGGATGTCTACCGGCGAGGGCATATAATCCACTATCGCGTCAAGCAGCTTCTGTACGCCTTTGTTTTTGAAAGACGTACCGCAGCATACGGGTATTATCTCGTTTGCTATAACGGCTTTACGCAGAGCGGCTTTGAGCTCGGGAACGGTTATTTCCTCCTCGGATATGAATTTTTCCATAAGACCGTCGTCGGTCTCTGCTATGGCTTCGACCATTTTCTCACGGTATTCCTTTGCTTTTTCAAGCATGTCCGCGGGGATCTCTTCAATGATCACTTCTTTACCCTGGTCGTTGGTGGAATTTATGTCGGCAACCATTTCCATTAAGTCTATGATACCGACAAACGAATCCTCCTGACCTATGGGAAGCTGTATCGGAACGGGATTGGCTTTGAGCCTTTCCTTTATCATATCGACGACACGGTAGAAATTGGCGCCCATGATGTCCATCTTGTTGACGTACGCCATTCTCGGGACCTGGTATTTGTTTGCCTGGCGCCATACCGTTTCAGACTGCGGTTCAACTCCGCCCTTTGCGCAGAAGACGGTGACTGCACCGTCAAGCACGCGGAGAGAGCGTTCCACTTCGACCGTGAAATCGACATGTCCGGGGGTATCTATAATGTTTATTCTGTTTCCGCGCCAGAAGCATGTCGTAGCGGCAGACGTTATCGTTATGCCGCGCTCACGCTCCTGTTCCATCCAGTCCATTGTTGCAGAGCCGTCATGAGTTTCACCGATCTTATGGGTTTTACCGGTATAAAACAGAATACGTTCCGTAGTAGTTGTTTTTCCGGCGTCGATATGAGCCATTATACCGATATTTCTTGTCAATTCTAACGGATATTCTCTTGGCATTTACTGAACAACTCCTGAAATTATACTTTATAGTGGGCGAAAGCCTTGTTGGCTTCTGCCATTTTATGCGTGTCTTCTCTCTTCTTGACGGACGAACCGGTATTGTTCATCGCATCAATTATCTCGCCTGCTAAGCGAGCGGCCATGGTCCTCTCACTGCGCTCTCTTGAATATCTCGTGAGCCAGCGGAGACCGAGAGT
>DBWC01000001.1:0-6008 GCA_002308615.1 Clostridiales bacterium UBA1248 | reverse complement strand
GCCTTTACTTCCAGCTTCGGCATGATATTCTCAAGCGCCGCCTGGAACGCTTCGAGCGGATTCTTTCCGGTTTTTTCTTCCACAGTCTCGAACGCGTCGTAAACTATCTTCTGAGCAACGCCCTTTTTGCCGTCCAGCATTATGTTGTTTATGAGCTTTGTTACGAGCTTTGAATTATAAAGCGGATCCGGCAGAACGTCTCTTTTTGATATTTGACCTCTTCTCGGCATTATGCTTCCCTCCTTCATATAGAATAATGAATTCACAGGTACTCGAAAATCTATCCGTAAATGCGGCGGTCAAACGGTCATATAAAACATTTCCGTATGATTTTGCCTGCATGCAGAATACTTTTCTGTACTCCTTGCACCCTATGCGGTGCGATTATTTTTTGGGTCTCTTTGCGCCGTAAAGTGAACGCGCCTGCATCCTCTTGGCAACGCCCTGTGTATCGAGCGTACCGCGGATGATATGGTAACGTACGCCAGGCAGGTCACGAACTCTGCCGCCGCGTATAAGAACTACGCTGTGTTCCTGCAGATTATGACCGATACCGGGGATATAGCACGTTGCCTCAAGTCCGTTTACGAGCTTGACTCTCGCGATCTTACGGATAGCGGAGTTCGGCTTTTTCGGTGTAGCGGTTGTAACTTTGGTGCATACGCCTCTCTTCTGCGGAGAGCTCTGGTCTGTGGCGCGTTTCTTCAGCGAGTTGTAGCTCTTCTGAAGCACGGGAGCCTTGGACTTATACACCTTTTGCTGACGGCCGTTTTTTACGAGCTGGTTGAATGTCGGCATGGATTTCCTCCTTTCATGCGGAATATGTTTTATACGCAGGCGGCGGGACCGGATCCCCGCTTAGCCTTGGTATCGTTATGATTTTTTGACCGCGCATACCGCGCAGCCCACGTCTATGCCGCACATGGCGCCTAACTGCGCCATCGAATTTTTTTCATCCGTCTTGACGTCCGCGGCCTTCGCGGCGGCGAGCACGGCTTCTTTTATGAACGGCGAACAGTCGTACGCGACGAACACTTTTTCAGCTTCTTTATTTTTTATAAACTTCATCGTGCTGTTGTAACCCGCCGTGAGTTTTCCGCCGGGCTGTCTGTCCGCCTTCATTTTTCTGCCCTTTCGTATGCTTTTGTTCCGGCATAGTACGTTGATTATACAAACAATCGCATAGTAGTATAACACATAAGGCAGGATTTGTCAATATTATATTATAAAATATTTTTTAACATAGGAACCAAAATTCACGATATTTTTTATCTTTTTGC
This sequence comes from Clostridiales bacterium UBA1248, assembly GCA_002308615.1. Classification (GTDB taxonomy): domain Bacteria; phylum Bacillota; class Clostridia; order Oscillospirales; family CAG-272; genus UBA1248. The sequence goes on along the minus strand of DBWC01000001.1, from coordinate 4,728 downwards.
AGTCATTTTGACTACTGCTGCTGTTTTTTATCGTTTTTCCGCTTTTTACGCGCCAGATACAAAAGCACAATGACGCCGGCTGCCGCCGCGGCGGACGACGCCGCGATTATGATAATCGTAAGCGTTCTGTCGTCCGACACGTCCGTATCGTCCTCCGGCTCCGTCTCATCCGGATGCTCGGATATTTTCAGCAGTTGAGAGCAGATACCGTATTTTTCTCCGTCGTCGGACGTCTGAGGACAGATAACGGCGAAAACTCCGTCGCCCCTGACGGTGCCGCCGGACAGCCTGACTTCGCCTGAAACGGTGACTATATCGCAGAGCGCCGTCACGTCGAGCTCTGCGCCGTCGCAGTATTTTACTCTTGCGCTTAGCCTTCCGTCCTTGTCCGCGGACGCTTCAAGAGACACGGCGAGCTTTGATATGCGCGACGGAGACGAAACGGTAAACGCGCCACATCCCGACGTAAGCGGTATTTTATCGCCGTCCGCGCCGGTCAGGCACACGTACATACCGCGGCTGTTCATCAGATTTATAAGCTCTTCCGGCATCTGGTCTGCCTCTGCGTAATACGCGGAATTCATGCCGTTGAGCGTGCGGCACAGAGAGCTTACGCAGAGCTGAGCGCCGCGTCCGTCCCAGGTATACGGTCCTCCCGTATACGCCGCCGCCATCCCCTCGGAGGCGGCTGATGAAAGCACGGTCGGATCCGTACTCAGTATAACGGTGCGGTCCGACATCTCGTATTCTTTAATTAACGCGAGCGCCGGGGAAAACGTTTCCGCGCCGCTTATATCAAGATGGAAAACGGAATCCGGATACGCCTTGTAAACGGCTTCAAACAGCTCCTCAAGCGTCGTTATACCGTCCGCGGCGCCCATTCTTCTGTCAGTATATGAAAGCGCTTTAAGCTCCGAAAGCGTTGAATCCGCGATAGACAGCGTATCGGACATCCCGACCGTCAGATCGGAATCAAAGAGCACCGCCTCGCCGTCGCCCGTGCGTCTTACGCCGAGTCTGACGGCTGAAACTCCGTATTCGAGAGCGGACAAAACGCCTTTCAGCGTATTTGACGGCGCGGCGCTTTCGTCTCCGCCGTCCGCTATGACCGTTTTACGGCGCATAAGCGCGGTATCGCCGACTTTTTCAAAAACGGAAAGGAGCGCGGGTGCTTCCGACGTCACTATCGCGTCCGCTCCGTTCACGGCGGAATCGAAAAGCGAATCAACTCCCGCCGTTCCGCTGACCCACACGGTTATAAGCCTTCTGTGAAGCTCGTACACCGTATCCTTGTCAGCCGCCGTTTCCGAGAGCATGACGGTGCGGCAGCCGTTTGAATACAAAAGACTGCTTATCTCCGCGCCGCTCACGCCGCTGCGCGACGACATATCGAGCACCGTTCTTAAATATCTGTTGCTTTTGAATTCCGAAAGCAGCGACGCTTTGGATACTATCACAAAGCAGTCGTTAAGTCCGTGTTCATCTATAAACGACGAAAGCTTCGCGGCGTCTGACGCGTCGGAAACGTAGAACGCCGGCAGAGCAAGGTCGGAAATACCCATTATGCGCGTCTCAAGCTCTCCGAGATCGACGGCGCCGTCATATCCGTGGAGCGCGCCGCCGGCTTCCCTGACCGTCATAAGGACGGCTGACGGGCGCTGTTTCTCCACCGTGTATATAGGCAAAGACAGTCTGTCTCTCTGTATGACCGCCGGCGCCCCGACTATACCGGTGTCCGGCGTATAAAGCGACGCGGAAAACGAATCTGCGGCGGATACCCACGACGGGACGAAGGAGCTTACCGTTAAGTTGTCGGCGGACACGTTGACGCCGCGTCCGTTCAGTCCGATCCTGCCGCAGCGGTTAGCCGGGATGCCTCCCTCGATAACGGCTATGCCGTCGATACAGCCGATCGCCATGCCTTCCTTGACCGCGACCGCGACGGTGAATTCGGCGCCGGGCTTGATCGCAGCGCCGCTGAATTTATCCGGGTCTATTCCGCCCTCTCCGATATATTCGTTAAGCGACGCAAAACAGAGCGTTTTCCAGGACGACGCGCCGTTTTTATACTGCAGCGACACCCCGTCCTCCGAGCAGCAGCCGTGCTTTAAGGTAAACTGATAAAGGATGTTGTCGTTCACAGCGCCGAAGCACAGCGAAAACCAGCATTCTCCGGACAAAGCGGAGTCAAGCGTTACTTCGCATTCATACATATATTCGTCGCTTTTCACCTCGTACGGGAAAAGCACGGTCGAGACCGGCGGATACGTGTCCGACGCCTCGAGTACCAGTCTGCCTTTCTCGGCGAATATGAAGCCGTCGTCACCGAACGTGACGTCGGAGCCCGGCGGAAGCTCGTTATTGTCAAAATCCGCCCTGTATATGACGTTCGATCCTCCGCTCTGCTCCGCGTACGCGAAAAGCGGCAGTATCATTATAAGGCATAGAGCCGCCGAAATAAACTTTTTTATCATACCGTACCCTTTTCAAGAATCATACGCGTGTAATCCGCCGTCGCGGCGTTGTGAAGTCTGCGTCTGAAGCGGTAAAGTCCGTCCGACTGACGCGTATAATGGACTCTGTTTGTAAGAAGTATAACGAACATGCCGGTTTGCCGGTCAACGTAAAGCGACGTTCCGGTAAATCCGTTGTGGCCGTACGAAAGCGGAGCGTAAAGATCTCCCGCGGCGTTGAAGCCGCCCGTGGTGAGCTGGAAACCCAAGCCCCTCATCTCCGGCCCGTACGGCGTGTAGTTCGTTATCGCGCGCTCAAACGTCTGATTTGACAGGAATTGTTTTCCGTTGAACGTGCCGTGACCGGAAAGCATAGCCGCGAAATTGCACAGATCGTCGATACATGAGAATACTCCCGCGTTGCCCGACACGCCGCCGATGCAGCGCGCGTTTTCGTCGTGGACGTTTCCGTGTATGTAATGCTCAAACCGCGGCGACCATTCTTCCGTCGCTATATCCGCGCCTTTGAATCTTTCGGAATTCATGGGGTTATACCCGGTGCGGTTCATTTTGAGCGGTTTGAAAACGAGCTCGTCCGCAAGAAGATCAAGCGGTTTGCCCGTGCAGACCTCCGCCATTTTCGCAAGCAGGATATATCCCATGCAGGAATATTCGACCTTTGTTTCAGCCTCGTATTTCAACGGGTAGTTAAGCACCGCGTGCGCGGGATCGTAACCTTTTTCACATTCCGCCTGTATCGGGAAATGCGCGGGTATGCCGCTGCAGTGCGTCATAAGCTGTTTTACGGTTATGCCGCGCTTGTCCTCCGGCGCGTCCGGGAAAAAGCGGGAGACGGTGTCCGGCAAAGTCATTTCGCCTTCTTCTATCAGCCGCAGAACGACCATCGTCGTGCTTATCAGCTTTGATAACGACGCCATATCGTAAACCGTGTCGAGCGTAGCGGGAATCGCGTTATCCGGTATCGGGCCTGAAAAAACGCCGTCCGGTCTGTCCTCGTTCATAATGACGCGCGAATAGCCGAAAGCCTTTTTGTAATACACGCCGTTTTTATCGCCTATCGCGCAGACGGCGGACGGGACGTAATACTTCTCTATCGCCTCGCGGCACATTTTATCTATGTTATCAAAATACATATCAAACCTCCATACGGATTCTATTATATATCATAAAATGCGTTTTGTAAAGGATTTTTACGCAAAATATTATATTTATGCTTGATTTGCTTCTCAAAATGTGATAACATATCAGCATAAATCAATCAACAAAGGTCAAAAAAATGTCAAAATGTTTTCTCTGCCCGAGAAAATGCGGTGCAGACCGACCGCGGAAAAGCGGCTTATGCGGCGCGGATACGCTCAAGCTCGGGCGCGCCGCGCCGCACTATTACGAAGAGCCGCCGATATCCGGCAAGAACGGATCCGGGACGATATTTTTCTCCGGATGTCCTTTGTCATGCGTTTTCTGCCAGAATCACGAACTGTCAGACAGGTGTTTCGGAAAGCCGGTAACGGAGGAAAAACTCGCCGAAATAATGCTTCTGCTTCAGGATAAAGGCTGTCACAACATAAATCTCGTATCGCCCACGCCGTACGTTCCGCAGATCATAAGGGCTCTCGACAAAGCAAAGCTTGATATCCCCGTCGTTTACAACACGTCGGGCTATGAGCGCGTGCAGACGCTTTTGGCGCTGCAGGGATACGTTGACGTATATCTGCCGGATTTCAAATACGTGTCGGCAGAGCTATCCGGAAAATACTCCGGCTCCCCGGATTATCCGTCCGTCGCCGCGGAGGCTCTGCACGAGATGATACGCCAGCGCGGCGGCTGTGAATACGACGAAAACGGCATTATGACGCGCGGCGTGATAGTCCGTCACCTCGTCCTTCCGTCGCATAAAGACGAAAGCACAGCGGTCCTTGACTTTTTATCGCGTAATTACGACAAAAGCAAGTTTCTTCTCTCTCTTATGTCGCAGTACGTGCCGGTATTCAAGGCGTGCGAATACAAAGAGATCGACCGCCGGTTGACAAAGCTTGAATACCGCCGCGTATCCGAATACGCCTTATCGGAAGGCTTTGACGGATTTTTCCAGGATCCCTCCTCTCAGTCCTCCGAATATACGCCGGAATTCGATCTGACGGGTATATAAAACGGGATCATATACGGATCCGTTTATCATGATCACAATAAAATCACGGCAAGCCCTAACGGGTCCGCCGTGATCAATTTGCAGACAAAGCATTTAAGAATAACT
>DBWC01000049.1:238-14731 GCA_002308615.1 Clostridiales bacterium UBA1248 | reverse complement strand
ACGTCAACTCCCGCGTCGGCTAACAGCTCCGCGTGCTTGCGGAGTACCCAGCGGTCGTTCGTCTTGTAATATCCGTATATGGATTCGTTCCAGAAATTGACGTATCTGCCGCTCGGCCAGACGGAGCTGTTATAGTCGTTTTTTGCCTCGGGGTGTTCGTCCATTATTTTCTGTATGTTAAGCGGCTCGCCGGAATCCTGCGATACGTGCCAGGACCAGTAGAACAGCGCGACGGTCTTATCGTCCTTTAAGCCTCCGGTCTCTTCGTACGTCGGAAGCGTTCTGCCGAGCTCGTCCGTAGCTGCCCACGTCGTGGAACGCGCGGCTCTTGACACGACGGCACTGTCGTCCTCGGGCACGTATTCCTCCGGCGCGGTATTATCGCCGGTTATGTTGACCGTAGGCTTTACCTCGAAAAACGGTTCCGCCACGTCTGACGTAAAGCTGACCGTCACGTTTATGTCGGCTTTGTTTTCCACACCGTCAACGTAGATAAGACCGTGACCTACGCTGTTGTCCTTCCATTTCCAGACGCAGAGCTGCGAATAGTCGTTTGTCACGAGTATAAGATATTCGCCCGCGGGTTGAGGATCGAATTTCATCGTGTGCTTAAGGTTGTCCCTTACCGGATCGAACTGCTTTGAAGCAATTTCAGGCGAGCTTACCGTGCTGTCGTAGTCCCCGTCCCATTTATAAAGGGAAACGGTAGCCTTCGTATCCTGCTTGACGTACGTGCTGAGCCTCACGGATACGGCGCTGAATTCGCCGTTTATGCCGAGCCTTATGCCGAAGCTCGTATCGAGCGGGATGTTAGTGTCCGCGCAATCGGCTTCGGAACCGTAAGCGTTCTTATCGTACGTTTTGTTCTGCGCGTATATCACGGACGCGCATGACAAAACCGTCGCCGTGCAAAGAATGACGCATATGATCTTAAGTACGTTTTTCATTGTTTTTGCCCTTTGATTTTTTCTTTATTATACAACGAAAAACCGTGATAAGTCAATAGATAATCAGAAAATCGTCTTTAAAATATAATAAATTATTCCGTATATCACGCTCGCCGCCGTGCCGTAAAGTATAACGGGACCGGCAACGGTAAACACCTTTGCGCCCACGCCTGCGATAAATCCCTCGCTTTTAGCGTCTATCGACTGCGAGATCATGGAATTTGCAAATCCCGTAACGGGCACGAGCGTCCCCGCGCCCGCGTGCTTTGCTATCCTGTCAAAAACGCCGATGCCGGTTAAAATCGCGGTCAGAAGTATCAGCGTCATCGAAGACAGCGCCGCGCAGACTTTTTCATCTGCGCCCGATAAAGAATATACGTCGAAAAAGATCTCGCCGAGACAGCATATAATACCGCCCGACAAAAACGCTTTTATGCAGCAGAGAAGCGTGTTGGTCTTTTTTGCGTGAGATTTGATATATTTACCGTAAACCTGCGGATCGTTCATTTCATTACCTCTTTTTTTTATATTATTGATCCGTATAACGCCGTTTATTCGCTATTGACAACGGCGGGTTTATGTGATAAAATATAAACATGAGATTGGATAAGTTTTTTTCAAATACCGGCATACTCTCGCGCAGTCAGTGCGCAAAGGAGTGCAGAGCCGGAAACGTAACGTGCGACGGGGAAACGGTACGCGACCCGTCTTGTAATATCGACCCCGATAAAAACGTTATCGCTTATAAAGGCGATATAATTTCGTACAGCGAATACGTTTATATCATGATGAACAAGCCTTTAGGTTACGTCTGCTCAAACGACGAGCCGGGGGAGCTTTTGGTGTTCGATCTGCTTGATGAAAGATACCGCCGTCCGGATCTGTTCACGGTCGGCAGACTTGATAAAAACACGACAGGGCTGATACTTATTACAAACGACGGAAAGTCCGCGCATAACGCCCTGTCGCCTAAGCGTCACGTTGAAAAGAAATACGAATTCACACTCGCGGATCCTTTGTCTGAGGAAGACAGAGCCTCGCTTGAAAAAGGCGCCGTCCTTGCCGACGGATACGTAACGAAGCCGTGTAAAATAGAGATGAAAACGGACAGAGATGGCATAGTGATACTGTCCGAGGGCAAGTATCATCAGATACGCAGGATGTTCGCGTCGGTTTCAAATAAAGTTGTTCTGCTGAAGCGCACGGAATTTGGCGGTATATCGCTTGATAACAGCTTGAAACCGGGCGAATACCGGCTTTTGACGGATGAGGAAACAGGCAGCTTTATAAACGCGAAACGTTCAATTTAATTTTAAAGGTAAAGATGATGAAAATATTTAAAACAGTTATTTTGATAATTCTTTCAGCTGCAATTTCCGCAGTTTGCGCCGCCGTTTTGGCGTCGTGCGCCGGCAATAACGAAACGACAACAGAGATAACGGCTCCGTTATCCGACACAGCCGCACAAATCACAACCGCGCCCGATACGACCGGTGCCGCAGAAGTAACGGCAAAGGAGCCAAAGGAGCTTCCGGAATATACCGTTTCCGACGCGATCCTGCCGGACAATAAAACGCTGACGGTAACAAAAACGTCGGTAATTTTAAAAATGGATCTCGGATATGAAAAAACGGTCGTGCTCAGCAAAGAAGATATATCGATGCAGATGGAGGAATTAAAAGAGCTCGGTTATTACGTCGTCACTTTTACGGACAAGACAGGCAATTCCGTGACCGTTTATCTGACGCCAAAAGACTACGGCAAGGTCTTTATGTGGGTCTACGGTTTGTAATTTTTGAAAAAAACAAGCGTATTTTTAAATATTTCAAAGAGATGATGCAAAAATCATCTCTTTTTACTTGACATATATATAAAAATATTATATAATATATAAAAAAGCAAAGGTCGGACTGATATGGATATTATCAAAAAATTATCGCAAGAACTGAATTTAAGAGAAGAACAGGTAAAAAACACCGTAGCGTTGATAGACGACGGCAATACGATACCGTTTATAGCCCGTTACAGAAAAGAAGCGACGGGCAGCTTAGACGATACCGTTCTGCGCAATCTGTTTGACAGGCTCAATTATCTGCGCAATCTGGAAGCGCGCAAGGAAGAGGTCAGAGCCGCGATAGAAGGCCAGGGCAAGCTGACGGATGAAATAGTAGCCGCGCTTGACGGTGCGCAGACGCTTACCGAGGTGGAGGATATCTACCGCCCGTACAAGCAGAAGAAAAAGACGAGAGCCTCCGTGGCGCGCGAGCGCGGGCTCGAGCCGCTGGCGGATCTTATTTTCGAACAGAGAAAAACATACGACAAGCCGCTTACTGAGATCGCCGCCGGGTATATAGACGAGGAAAAAGGCGTAAATACCGCGGAAGAAGCGATTGCCGGAGCGTGCGATATAATAGCCGAAAACGTCTCAGACAGCGCGGAGGTGCGTAAAGAGATCAGGTCAACGACGTTTGAATACGGCATAATAAAAACAAAACAGGACAAGGAAGAGGATTCCGTCTATTCGATGTATTACGACTACGAGGAAAAGGTAAGCAAAATACCGGATCACAGGATACTTGCCATAAACCGCGGAGAAAAAGAGGAATTCTTAAAGGTAAACATAGAAGCGCCGAAGGACGCTATATGCAACTACTTATTCGATAAATTCATAACGGAATACAAAAGCCCCGCGCGTCCGTACGTTGAAGGCGCGGTGCTTGACGCGTACGACAGACTTATAGCTCCGTCGATAGAGCGCGAGATACGCTCCGACCTGTTCGATAAAGCGAGCGAGGGCGCGATAGTGCTGTTTTCCGACAACCTGCGTCATCTGCTTTTAAGCCCGCCGCTCAAGGGAAAAACCGTTTTGGGACTCGACCCCGGCTACAGAACGGGCTGTAAATTAGCCGTCGTGGACAAGACCGGCAAGGTGCTCGACACCGCCGTCATCTATCCGACGATGAAGCAGGAATATAAGATAGAAGAGGCTAAAGTCACAGTCAAACGCCTTATCAAAAAGTGGGGCGTAAACGTTGTCGCGATAGGCAACGGAACGGCGTCAAAGGAGAGCGAAATATTCATCGCCGGACTGTTGAAAGAGATAGATTCGGACTGCAAATACACGATGGTCAGCGAAGCGGGCGCGAGCGTTTACTCGGCGTCAAAGCTCGGCGCGGACGAATTCCCGGATTTTGACGTTACTCAAAGAAGCGCCGTGTCGATAGCAAGACGTCTGCAGGATCCTTTGGCGGAGCTTGTAAAGATCGATCCGAAGTCTATAGGCGTCGGTCAGTATCAGCACGATATGAAGCCGGCAAGACTTGATGAGGCGCTCACCGGCGTCGTTGAAGGCTGCGTAAACTCCGTCGGCGTAGACGTCAACACAGCGTCGCATTCGCTTTTGTCGTACATCTCCGGCATAAACGCCGCTTCCGCTAAAAATATCGTCAAATACCGCGAGGAAAACGGCGAATTCAGATCGAGGGACGAGCTTTTGAAAGTGCCGAGGATAGGCGCCAAAGCGTACGAGCAGTGCGCGGGCTTCTTACGCGTGCCGCACGGCGACAACGTGCTTGACAATACGGGCGTTCATCCGGAATCCTACCCCGCCGCAAACGCACTTTTACAGCATTTCGGCCTGACTAACGAGGACGTCGTAAAAGGTCAGGTAGCGGATCTGCCCGAGCTTGTAAAAGAGGAGGGAAGCAAGAAGCTGTGCGAGCAGCTCGGTATAGGCGCTCCCACTCTTGCGGACATCGTAAAAGAGCTCGTCAAACCCGGACGCGACCTGCGCGACGATTTCACGCCGCCCGTCCTGCGCGACGATATACTCGATATGAACGATCTGAAAGAGGGCATGGAGCTGTCCGGCGTCGTCAGAAACGTTATAGATTTCGGCGCGTTCGTGGACATCGGAGTCCACCAGGACGGTCTTGTCCACGTGTCTCAGATCTCCAATAAATTCATAAGGCATCCGTCTGAGGTCCTCTCCGTCGGAGACGTCGTAAAAGTCAAGGTGCTTTCGGTTGATCCGGTGAAGAAGCGCATAGGTCTGACGATGAAATTTTAAGAAAATTTACAAAGCGAATGTATGTTCGCGATATGGATATATTCACACAGTACAAATTGTGCAATCTGCACAAATACAAACAGTAAAATTTGGAGAATAAACATCTTTAAAAATTCAAATTTATCTGTTATAATATAATGCGTTGATAAATGTTTTGGAGGATATTATGGCAAGTTTATCATTAAAACATATTTATAAGAAATACCCGGGCGGTGTCGTAGCCGTATCGGATTTCTGCCTTGAGATCAAGGATAAGGAATTTATCGTTTTCGTCGGTCCTTCCGGCTGCGGTAAATCCACAACGCTCCGTATGATAGCCGGACTTGAAGAAATCACTGAAGGTGAGCTCTTCATAGGCGACAAGCTCGTTAACGACGTTGCGCCTAAGGACAGAGATATAGCGATGGTGTTCCAGAACTACGCTCTTTATCCGCATATGACCGTTTTTGAAAACATGGCGTTCGGTCTTAAGCTCCGCAAAACTCCGAAGGAGGAGATCAAGCGCAGAGTTGAAGAGGCTGCCCGCATACTTGACATAAACCACCTTCTTGAAAGACGTCCGAAGGCTCTGTCCGGCGGTCAGAAACAGCGTGTCGCGCTGGGACGCGCGATAGTACGTAATCCTAAGGTCTTCTTACTTGACGAGCCGCTGTCAAACCTTGACGCTAAACTCCGTGCAACGATGAGAACAGAGCTTACGCTGCTTCATAAGAGACTCGGTACGACGTTCGTATACGTTACGCACGACCAGGTAGAGGCTATGACGATGGCTTCCCGTATCGTCGTTATGAAAGACGGTAAGATCCAGCAGGTAGATACGCCTCAGAACCTCTACGATATGCCCAACAAGCTGTTTGTCGCGGGCTTTATCGGAACTCCTCCCATGAACTTTATCGAATGCTCGATAAAAGAAAAAGGCGAAGATCTCTACGTCGTATTCGGCGAGAACGAGCTCAAGCTGCCGAAAGAAAAATCGACCAACCCCGCTCTGCGTGAATATATAGGCAAAGACGTTATCGCCGGTATCCGTCCGGAATGCATACACGACGAGCCGATGTATCTCTCCCAGTTCCCGGATACCTGCATAGACGCCAACGTCGAGGTTACAGAGCTTATGGGTGCCGAGATATTCCTGTATCTGTCCGCTGTCGGCGCGGAAGACGTAAAGCTTACCGCAAGAGTTTCATCTCGTTCCACCGCGAGAGCCGGCGATACCGTAAAGGTAGCGATAGACATTGCGAGATTACATATATTCGACAAAGACACGGAAGAATGCGTCTGCCACTGATAAATTTGTAAAATTAGTTAAAACGAGCAGCGGAGCGATTGCTCCGCTGTTTGAATAATATGACTGTACGAAAGGTAAATAATATGAAAAAAATAACGGCGCTTTTGCTTGCGCTTCTGTTTATTGCCGCCGCGTTTGCCTCCTGTGCTGAAAACCCTAAGGACAACGATACGAAAACGGATGAGGTGACGGAGACGGCGACCGAAACGGACGAGGTGACTGAAAAACCTTACGTTTACCCGTCTGACGACGATAATTACGCCGGAACTCCCGCATATACGGTAGACGGCGACAAGATCGTAGTTGACGGCGTATCTTACGAAAACAACAATAATATGAAAAACGGCATAACGTACGCCGTTGACGATCTCGGACGGCAGGTACGTATGGACGGCAGCGCGTTTGTCGAAGAAGGAAGAAACGTAGGTATCTTCTACTTTCTCTGGATGGGCGAGCACGGAGACCACGGCGCGCTTGATATGACGAAGATCATGGAAGAAGGCGGAGCGGACGCCAAAAAGTCGTCGTACAAGAGCTGGGGACCTGTCGGCGCCATGCATTTCTGGGGCGAGCCGCTTTACGGATATTATTATTCATCCGACAAATGGGTCATGAGAAAGCATATAGAAATGCTTACGCTCGCGGAAGTCGATTTTCTGTATTTCGACGTTACGAACGCGCAGCCGTATATCAGCAACGCCGCGAACGTTATGAAGATAATACAGGAATATCACGATCAGGGCTTCAACCCCCCGAAGGTAGTGTTTTATACGAACTCGCAAAGCGCGGCGACCGTCAGCAAGATATATACCGGGATCTATAAAAACGGCTCGTATCCCGACTCGTGGTTCTATCTTGACGGCAAACCTCTTATAATAGCGTTTGAAAGCGAATGCAGAAAATCCCTGCCGGAATCTACCGCGGACTTCTTCACGTACCGCGAGCCGCAGTGGCCTAACGAAAAGCAGAAAAAGAACGCGTGGCCGTGGATGGATTTCACAAGACCTCAAAGGATCTTTAAAACAACAGACGGAGAAAAAGAAGCGATAAGCGTGTCAGTCGCACAGCACAGCGGTACGATATGCTTCTCCGATTCCGCTTTCTACGGCGACAGAACGAACTGCGGCAGAAGCTACCACAATAAAAAGAACGACAATTCGGAAGGCGCCACGCTTTACGGCTACAACTTCCAGGAGCAGTGGGACAGAGCGATAAAATCGGACGTTCCGTACGTGCTTGTCACCGGCTGGAACGAATGGGTCGCGCAGAGACAGGATCCCAACCAACTCAACCGCGCGGGACAGGTCGTATTCGTAGACACGGCTTCAATGGAATTCTCCCGCGATATAGAGCCTATGAGAGGCGGATATTTTGACAACTACTATATGCAGCTGATAGACAATATCCGCGCGTATAAAGGCGTTGCCCCCACGCTCGTTCAGGATACGAGAAAGATCATTGATTTGGACGGCGATTTCAGCCAGTGGGACGATATACTCGTTACTTACACGGATCCGACCGGAGACTGCGACAAACGCCGCAGCCGCTGCTTCGGCAACGGCAAAGCCGAGGATGATTCCGGCAACAACGACCTGCGCAGCGCAAAGGTAACGCACGATACAAAATACCTGTACTTCTATATAGACGTGCCGGAAACGTACGGCGACGGCGAAGAAAACTATATCACCGCTTACGCGCCGGATACGTCCTGGATGCAGATATTCATCAATACGGATATGAACGCGGAAACCGGCTTCTACGGATTTGATTATATAATAAACAACACCGTAAAAGACAGTAAAACGTCTACGCTTGCAAAAGCGACGAAGAACGGCACGGAATACGCGTTTGAGGATTCCGCGGATATCGAATACAGAGTCAAAGGCACGCAGATGATGATCAGAGTCGCGCTTGAGGATTTAGGCATAACCGATTATTCGCAGATAAAATTCGCGTTCAAATGGGTGGACAGCGATACAAAGATAACGACTATGGAGCAGATGTACTCCGAAGGCGACTGCGCGCCGCTCGGCAGACTCAGCTACGTATTCCAGAATTACAAATAAAAAACAAAGGGCTGTCGTTTTAAGCGGCAGCCCTGATGAATTGCGCCTGATCCGGCGCATGAATTGCCTGACGGCATGAACAGCGCCAGCGTATGAACAATAGAGGAAACGCAATTCAATTCATGGCAAAGCCAATTAATTTCGCGTATGCGGAAATTCATAGGTTTTTATAAAACAACCGGATTTTATATAGAATTCCGGTTACTGTTGTCTCTGCTTTTTTATAAGCGTCTGCATACATTTGTAGCACATGGCTTTATACGTTTCGTTGCCGCCCAAAACGACCTGCTCGCCTTCCGTTTCAACCTTGCCGTCAGGTGAAAATCTCACGTTTACCGTGGCTTTTGAGCCGCATTGACATATCGTTTTGATCTCGGTTATGGACTCCGCAAGCTCAAGAAGTCTGCGTGAGCCGGGAAACAGATGCAGCATAAAGTCAGTTCTTAAACCGAAGCATAAAACGGGTATATCCTCCCACGTCGCTATCTCGTGGAGCTGATCAATCTGCTCGGGCGTAAAAAACTGCGCCTCGTCCGCTATTATAACGTCGATATTTCCGGCAAAACCGTTATTAAAAACGGTCTGTACGTTATCATCCGAACGGATGACGTACGCGGGCGATTCAAGTCCGATGCGGGATCTGATCATATCCGCGCCGTCTCTTGTGTCGCTTGACGGCTTTATGAGCCAGACGCGCATTCCTCTTTCTATGTAATTGAATTTTGTTATAAGCGCCTGCGCGGTTTTTGACGAGCCCATCGCGCCGTATTTGAAATACAGTTTAGCCATAAAAACGCCCCGGATTACTTTTCAGCCGCTTTTGCCAGTTCTTTTAGGCAGCAGGCGCATATCTGCTTGTTTTTGAACAACGTGACGTTGTCCGTTTCACCGCAGAAAATGCACGCCGGCTCGTATTTTTTAAGTATTATTTTATTGTCTTCGGTAAATATCTCCACGGAATCGCGGTTGTCTATGTCCAACACGGCGCGCAGCTCGGACGGAAGCACTATCCTTCCCACCTCGTCAACTTTTCTTATTATTCCCGTTGCTTTCATAATATACGATAATTCTCCCTTTGTTATTCTGTATCCCTATTTTATCACATAAAGCGACAAAATAAAATGGATTATATTTAAACTTTATAATAAAGAATTGGGAAAAATTGTAAATTGATGTTTTCATATCCGACCGTGATACAAAGCGACGGAATAGTATTTTTTTATTGACAAAACCGATAATAAATGATAGAATATAATAAAGCGATAAAATGGAGAACGATATGATGCAGAATGTAATACCTCAGCCTGAAAAAGCCGTTGTCGGAAACGGAATCTTTACTCCCGGCAAAACCGTGTATGACGAAAGATTCGGAGCCGCGGTTTCCGCGTACGAGCAGTACCGTGAAGCGCTCGGATACGATATCGGAAAAGATACGGTATATCTGAATTTTTCAGACAGCGAAAAAAGCGAAGCGTATTCGATACGGTGCAAAAACGGCAGGATAGATATTTACGCGTCGGATCTTTGCGGCGCAAACAACGCGTTATCGACGCTTTTGCAGCTCGGCGCTGAAAAAGGCGGCGCGTTTACCGCAGTTGATATAGACGACTGCCCGGACTGCGAATACAGAGGTATAATGATAGATATAGCGCGTATATGGCATCCGTTCGAGTATCTGTTAAAGTACGTGGATCTCTGCAGATATTATAAATTCTCATATCTGCATCTTCATTTTTCCGATACGCAGAGCTACACGCTGCCGTGCAAAGCGTTCCCCGAACTGCCGACGGAGAACAGGCACTACACATACGAGCAGATAAAGCAGTTGAACGAATACGCATACGCAAGAGGCGTAAAGATTATGCCGGAGATAGACGTTCCCGGTCACTGCACGCCGTTTCTGCAAGCGTATCCCGATATATTCGGCCACGGTGAGATAATAGGATTTCATAAAGAAGTATTCGACGCGTTCGAGCTTATTTTAGGCGATCTGTGCGATATGTTCCCTTATTCCGACCGCGTACACATAGGCGGAGACGAGGCGGATATAAAACAGTGGCTCGGCTGTGAAAAATGCATAGCGTACGCCGCAGAGTGCGGGATCCCCGTTGACGGTGACAAGCGTCTTTCATCCGAGCGGATACTCGCAAAATTCGTTGCAAAGCTTTCGGAGATAGTATTGAAACACGGCAAAACGCCGGTCGTATGGGAGGGCTTCTGCCGCGACGTCAATTATCTCGTACCTCATACAACGGAAATATTCTCTTGGGAGAATTTCTACCAGACGACGCCGGAGCTCATAGAAGCCGGTTATACGGTTATAAACGGCTCATGGTGCCCGAATTACATCGTGGAACCCGCCGTCATGTGGAGCGTCAGGGACTGCTTTGACTGGGATATTTATTCATTCCGTCCCGTTCACCCGCAGTCTCCGTATATAAACTCGACTCTGCACGTCCCTCCGTATGAAAAAATGATCGGCGGACAGCTGTTGTCCTGGGGAGATTTCGGCGCAAAGGCAAATCAGCCGCAGAGGCATCTTATCGCAGAATTTAAAAAAGTATCGGAGCGTGCGGCGGCGACCGCGGAAAATACGTGGAACAAAGAAAAGAAAGTCAGCTTTGACGAGTTTTCAAAAGCTCACGAAATACAGAATAAAGCTGTATGCCGGCTTTTCAATTACAGAAAGATCAAAACGGACAGATTCATCCTGCGTCCGTTTAAAAACGCCGACAAAGCCGACGCGAAAGCGTACTGCGAATCGCTTGTCGACGAAGAATTTGAAGAATTCAGGCCGGAATTATCGGAGAGCTTCGTCGATAAATGCATAGAATACACCGAGAACGCTTTGCCGGATAACTACTGCTTTGCGATAGAGCTTGACGGCGTCGTTATAGGCGGCTGCAATATCGACGTTATGGACGAATACACGGGCAATATCGGCTGGTACGTCCACAAAGCTTATCAGAACAAAGGCTACGCGACGGAAGCGGGCCGGCAGCTGTTGAAATTCGGATTTGAATATCTCGGGCTTCACAGGATAGAAGCGCATTGTCATGTAGACAACGTAAGATCATATAAAGTAATGGAAAAACTGAAAATGCGGCGCGAAGGCTGTAATATTAAGGATCATAAATATAAAGGCGGCGTATGGGGAGATTCGTATACGTACGCGATATTGGAGGAGGAATATAAAAATGAACGCTAACGTGTTTAAGAAAAACGAGCTTCTGGCGGCACAGGTGATAAAAGGACTTCAAAGCAGAAATATGAGCGGATATTACGCAAAGGACAGAGAAGAGGCGCTTAAGCTCGCGCTGGAGCTGATCCCCGAAAAAAGCTCCGTCACCATGGGCGGCTGTACGAGCTCGGACGAAATAGGGCTCACAGACGCGCTGAAAACCGGCGATTACAACTTCATAGACAGAAGCAAATACGAGGACAGACGCGCCGCGATGATTGACGGCTATACCGCGGACGTGTTCATATCAAGCGTAAACGCCATGACGGACGACGGAATACTTATAAACATAGACGGCAACGCAAACAGAGTCTCGGCGATAGCTCAGGGACCGAAAAAAGTCGTATTCATCGTCGGTATGAACAAAGTCTGCGCGGATACAGATTCGGCGATGAAACGCGCAAGAAACGTCGCCGCGCCGTCAAACGCGCAGAGATTCGGACTTTCAACGCCGTGCGCATCAACCGGAAAATGCTTTGACTGCAAGTCGCCGGATACGATCTGCTGCCAGTTTCTCATAACGAGATATTCAAGGCATAAGGACAGGATACACGTTATACTCGTAAACGATGAACTCGGATTTTAAAGGGGATAAAATATGAAAAAGAGAATAGCGCTGCTCCTTATATTGACAATGCTTTTGACGGCGTTGCTCACCGCTTGCGCAGGAACGGAGGAGACGACCGTTACGGAAACGGAGACCGTGACAGAGACCGGGACGGAAACCGAACAGATTACGGAAACGGAGGCTGAAACAGAGACTGAGACGGAGGCGGAAACGGAGCCGGAAGACACGGAAACGACTGTGGAGCTGTCACTGCCGGAAAACAGCGTCGAGCCGTCAAACGAAACGGCGATACAGCTGTTGGAATTCTGCTCCGGATATAACGAAAAAAGCACCGCGGTGCTTTTGAACAACGCGGGATTTGAGATACTGTTTGCAAAAAATTATGATAAACCTTATTCGGATACGTCGCATACCTGCGCGTATACTGTCGCAAAAGGCAAATACATAGGAAAAAGCATATATATCATAGTAATACGCGGAACGAGCGGCGGAGAATGGTATTCTAATTTTGATTTCGCCCCGTCTCACGATAACGATACAAAGTACGCCGAATGCTTCTATATGGCGGCGCAGGATATATATCTTTCCGTAAAAGAGATATTTGACGAGGATCCCGGATCGTATAAAGTCGTCTGCGGACACAGCAGAGGAGCCGCCGCGTCAAATCTGCTCGGCGTAACGCTTGACAACGCTTACGATAAGAGCAAAACGTACGTTTACACGTTCGCAACGCCGAACACGGTAAGGGGCGAGGAAGCGGAAAAGGATAAAGAAGATCCCGAAAAGAAGTATAACAACATTTTCAATTACATAAACCCCGCGGACACGGTCGCATACGTTCCGCTTGAAGCGCACGGATTCAGCCGCGCCGGTATCGACATAATGCTCGGTTCCGAGGATAAAAAGAGCGATATAATCAAAGCGGTAGAATCGCTTTCAAGCATCGCGCCCGATATAAAATCTTATTATGAGGATAAACATTCGCTTACCGGAAAAGGTCTGTCCGACGACGGAATGAGCGTGTTTGACGTGCTGAAGCTGCTTGCGGCAATGTTCGCTGCGGACTTGCAGAACGTCGATCTGTCCAAATTCGCTAACATGTCGCCCGAGAGCGATCTGTATTCCGCTATGCGGGTGTTATCCGAATTTTCGGATACGAGCAAACTGCTGCAGATAGGAAGCGAACACGCGGTTTCAACGTATATGCGGCTGATCTGCGCTTTGTCACAACCGGAACAGTAAAATGAGCAGACGGGAAACCGTCTGCTTTTTTTTAAATAAATAGCACAAAAAGGCTTGACAAATAAAAAAAATATGGTAAAATAGGAAAAGTCGGGAGGCGTAGCTCAGTTGGTCAGAGCGTTCGGTTCACATCCGAGAGGTCAAGGGTTCGAGCCCCCTCGTCTCCACCATGAAAGAAACCTCTTTTGTCTACCACCGGCGAAAGAGGTTTTTTGTTGAAACGCAGACTAGTTTATGGTAAACTGGAGCTGTGAGAATTAGAAACGAGAACATAGCTCCTATGGAGGTCTTAAGAATGGAAACAACGCAAGAAATACAATCCTTTGTTCATCAACTGATTGGAAAACGACTTGTTCAATTTGGATGTGAAGCGGATATACTCGAGTTTATTTTCAGTGATAATCTGGTGCTTCATGCGATGGGGCTCAGCCGTGTAATCCGTGAAGGAGATCTTCTTGTAACAACATTTGATTATCAATCGTGGGATAATCTGGACAGTACGCATAATGATGAATGGATCAATGCCGATCGGATCAATGACAAAATTGTCGGAGGATGTGTCTCAGCAGTAAAATTAAACGATATCCATGACCTCACGATAGAGTTGGATAATGGTTATATCATTGAGTGTTTGATCGCAAACGCTTATCCGCATTATTCGGAAGAAAGCGAACAGTGGGTTTTGTTTGAGCATACAGACGACCATTCAGGGCGCTTTCTTACCGCAAGTAATAAAACGATCGAATTCCCTTAATCCGGATGTTTTTATGCGGTCTTTCTATGGTTTTGTACCTTTTACGCGCTCTTATACATAGAAAAAGGACGCTTATGCGTCCTTTTTCTATGGTGCATCCGTAAATGGAGGGGGCTCGAAGCAGCGTAAAGAAAACAGTCCGGTGGACTGTTTTTAGCGGTGACCGAAGATTTTTGCAAGGCACGCGAAAAGAAGTCTGCACTTATGCCTTGCAAAAATCAAGAAGAGCCCCCTAAAATCATGGAGGGGGCTCGAAGCAGTGAAAAAAACGCTCCGGGGGAGCGTTTTTGAACGGTGACTGTTGACGAGCCTTGCGCC
>DBWC01000049.1:0-212 GCA_002308615.1 Clostridiales bacterium UBA1248 | reverse complement strand
GCGCAGCGGTCGAAAGAAATCAAGCACAGTCACGGTAGTGACGCGCAGATTTCTTCGGGTACCGCAAGCGGAATTTGCAAGTCAAAAGGCAACCCATCAGTACTTATGCCTTGCAAAAATCAAGAAGAGCCCCCTAAAATCATGGAGGGGGCTCGAAGCAGCGTAAAGAAAACAGTCCGGTGGACTGTTTTTAGCGGTGACTGTTGACGAGC
>DBWC01000038.1:19052-20152 GCA_002308615.1 Clostridiales bacterium UBA1248 | reverse complement strand
GAATTGTGCGGTATTGCCTTAATTAACAAAGAGAGAAAAACGTTATGATGATTTCAACGCGCGGCAGGTACGCGCTTCTTGTTCTGCTCGATATAGCCGAACGTCAGAGCGGCGGGTACGTTCCGCTTAAGTGCTCGGCGCTGAGGCAGGATATCTCGAAAAAATATCTCGAACGCATAGTCAAGCTGCCCGGGATATCCGGGTTGCTCGAGGCAAAAGGCGGGAAGGGCGGAGGATACCGGCTGTCAAAAGATCCTTCCGAGATCTCCGCGGGTGAGGTCATTCGTGCCGCGGAAGGTTCCATTTGTCCGGTCACCTGCCTCTCGGACGGCGGCGTTCCCTGCGCGTACGGAGGATCCTGCGCGCTTATGCCTCTTTGGAAGGGGCTTGAGTCGGTAATCTGCGGTTATCTCGACGGCGTGACTCTTCAGGACATCATCGACGGAAAAACCGCGGAGACCGCCGGATGCGGTCCGGTCGATAAAAAATATAAAAGGTAAACACGAAATGGATAAGGCAAGAAAACTTCTGAAGGAAAGATCCTTCTCCGGTGAGAGGGCGCTGTACGGACAGTCGCGGATCAGAGTAGAGGACAGCGTCTTTCACGACGGGGAGTCCCCTCTCAAAGAATGCCGTGACGTCGAGCTTTCAAACTGTCTGTTCCGCTGGAAATATCCTCTCTGGTACTGCGACGGCGTCGTCGCGGACGGCTGCACCTGGTTTGAGATGGCCAGGGCTGGAGTCTGGTATTCGAAAAACCTGCACGTCACCGACTCGTCGATCGAGGCGCCGAAGAATTTCAGGCGCTGCGAAAATCTCACGCTGGAAAACGTGACCTTCCACAACGCGGGGGAGACCCTGTGGAACTGCCGCGGGGTGACGCTTCGGAACGTCACCGCGGCAAACGGGCCGTATTTCGCGATGAACTGCCGCGACGTAGACGTGACCGGGCTGTCGCTTGACGGAAACTATTCTTTCGACGGCGCCGAAAACGTTGTTATACGGAATTCCCGCCTTCTGACGAAGGACGCCTTCTGGAACAGCCGGAACGTGACCGTCATCGATTCCTTCATTTCCGGCGAGTATCTCGGCTGGAATTC
>DBWC01000038.1:11180-19007 GCA_002308615.1 Clostridiales bacterium UBA1248 | reverse complement strand
AATGACCGGATGCAAACTGATAAACACGACCCTCGCCTTCGAATACTCGACGGTCGAAGCGGAGCTTTCGGGAAGGATCGAAAGCGTGTTCAATCCCGCCGGCGGAAGCGTCTCCGTCGGAACGATCGGCGAACTCATACTCGAAAAGGACAGGATCGACCCCTCGAAGACCGTCATAAATTGCGATAAAATCGAAAAGAAATCCGACAGACCGGAGTGGATTTCATGAAATACGACTTCGATACGCTGCGCGACCGCAGAAAGACCGACAGCTACAAATGGGACGTCGGTGACGGCGAGCTTCCGATGTGGGTCGCGGATATGGACTTTGCGACGGCTCCCGAGATAATCGACGCGATGCTCGAACGCACGCGTCACGGCGTGTTCGGTTATACCCGTTTGACCGATGCCTGGTACGACGCGTACGCCGGATGGTGGCAGCGCCGACACGGGATGACGATGGACCGCGACGCGCTTGTATTCTGCACCGGCGTCGTCGCGGCTATCTCAAGCATCGTCAGAAAACTGACGACACCGAACGAAAATGTCGTCATACAGACGCCGGTTTACAATATTTTCTTCAACAGCATACTCAACAACGGCTGCCGCGTACGCGAGAACCGGCTCGTTTACGAAAACGGGGAGTATTCGGTCGATTTCGACGACCTCGAAGAAAAACTCTCGGATCCGCAGACGACCCTTATGATTCTCTGCAACCCGCACAATCCGGTGGGGAAGATCTGGGACAAGGGAACGCTTTCGCGGATCGGGGAACTGTGTCAAAAATATCACGTAACGGTTATTTCCGACGAGATACACTGCGATATTACGGAGCCGGGAGTCGATTACGTGCCGTTTCTGTCCGTCTCCGACGACTGCAGAAAAGTCGGCATTATGTGTATGGCGCCTACAAAGACGTTCAACCTCGCCGGCATCAAAACGGCGGCGATATACGTACCGGACAAAAATCTGTGCCATAAGGTCCGCCGCGGCATAAACACGGACGAGGTAGCGGAGCCGAACGGCTTTGCGACGGTCGGCGCGATCGCCGCTTTCACGCAGGGCGAGCCGTGGCTGAACGAGCTGCGCGCTTATATATCGGAAAACAGAAAGATAACGGAAGAATTCGTAAAAGCCGAAATCCCCGGCATGAGCGTCGTTAAAAGCGAAGCGACGTATCTGTTGTGGCTCGATATATCAAAGATCGGCAAAAGCAGACAGGTCGCGCCGTTTATCAGAAAAACGACGGGTCTGTACCTGACGGAAGGCGCGCATTACGGTGAGTGCGGCGACGGATTTCTGCGTCTTAATATCGCCTGCCCGAAAATGACTTTGTACGACGGGCTGAACAGACTGAAAAAGGGAATAGAAGAGTTTAAGAAAGTTAAGAATTAAGAATTCAGAATGGTTAAAGACTGCCGCCGGCGCGGCAGTCTTAATTATTTATTTCACATAATATAAAGATTATTGTTAAATATACCGTCTTGACAAATAATGTTTTTAAGGTTATAATATAAAAAATATTTTACAGAATCGGTTAGTATGAGTACGTTAAGCATTATAGGACAGATCGTCGGCGGTATTGCAGCCGTTATACTGATCTTTTCGTTTCAGTTCAAGGACAATAAAAAATTATTTATAGCTCAGATCTGTTCATGCACTTTGTTTACAGTCCATTATATGCTTCTGGGCTTCGGCGGCGATCCCGGCGCGTTTTCGGGCATGGCGCAGAATTTCGGAGGGCTTTTGTTCAGAGTCCCGCTGCTATTGTCCGAGAAAAACGAAAAATGGAGAAGTCCGATAATTTTATCCGCCCTCTGCGCGTATTCCGCGGTCACGGCGGTGCTTACGTATCAGCAGGGAAACTTAATATGTCTTTTGCCGATGATAGGCAATATTATAGGCATGGGCGCGATGTGGGTCAAAAAGCCTAACGTCATAAGGGTGGCGCAGTTGTCCTTCATGTCTCCGTGCTGGCTCGTATACAACGTTTTCACTTTCTCGATCTCGGGAATAATTACTGAAACTTTCAATATTATCTCGATAGGCGTTTACTATTTAAGACAGCTTATAGCAAAGAAAAAGAACAAGGAGCTGACAGATGAAAAAAGCGAAGATAACGGTAGTGGGCAGTTATAATACGGATATAACTTTAAACGTTCCGCACCTTCCGTTAAACGGTCAGACCGTTTTCGGCACGTCGATGCAGTTCAATCCCGGCGGTAAAGGCTCAAATCAGGCAGTCGCCGCGCACAGATCCGGCGCGGACGTCGTTTTTATTGCAAAAGTCGGCTGCGACGGCATGGAAAAGACCGGATTTGAGTTATATGAAAAGATCGGTATGCCGACGGATAATATAATCCGCGATGAAAAAGTGAATACGGGCGTCGCCGCTATAGAAGTAGACGGCGAGACGGCGCAGAACAGGATAGTCGTTATCCCCGGCGCGAATATGAGTTTATCAGCTGAAGATATAAGAGAAAGAGAAGACCTTATCGCATCGTCCGACATTCTTCTTCTGCAGCTTGAAACGAGCAGAGAATCTATAATCGAAGCCGTGAAGATAGCAAAAAAACACGGCGTTAAAATAGTTTTGAACCCCGCGCCGTTTTCCGACGTAGTATTTGATATAATCAAAGACGTTGATATCATAACGCCGAACGAGACCGAGGCAGACCTCATAGCTCCCGGTCACGACGGAAATTTCCAATGGGCTGCCTCTGATATTATAGGCATGGGCTGTAAGAACGTAATAGTTACGATAGGCAAACAGGGCTCGTATTACAAAGGCGAAAAAGGAGAATTCGTCGTACCCGTGATCGACCTCAAACCCGTTGACACGACGGGCGCGGGCGACGCGTACAACGGCGCGTTCTGCACGGCTTTGGCCGAGGGAAAGAGCATGACAGACGCGATGAAATTCGCGTCCGCTTACTCGTCTTTATCCGTAACGCGCCCCGGCGCCGCGTCAAGCATGCCGAGCCGAACAGAAGTAGAAGAGTTAATGAAAGAAAACGTATGAAAAAACTGCTTGCGATAGACGGAAACAGCATAATAAACCGCGCGTTCTACGGTATAAAACCTCTTACGAACAAGGACGGGCTTTATACTCACGCCGTTTACGGTATGCTGAATATAATAACCTCGCAGATGCAGAACGTGGAGCCGGATATCATCGTAGCGGCGTTTGACCTCAAAGCCCCGACGTTCCGTCACAAGATGTACGACGGCTACAAGGCGAACCGTAAGGGTATGCCGGAGGAGCTTGCCGTACAGCTTCCGTACGCAAAGCAGGTGCTTGACGCGATGGGCGTGACCGTCTGCGGCGTTGAAGGGTACGAGGCGGACGATATTTTAGGCACGCTTTCGTCTTTTGCTTGCGACGGCCTTCACGTTTATATCCTCACCGGTGACCGCGATTCGCTTCAGCTTATAGATAAAAACTGTACCGTCCTTCTCGCCTCGACAGGCGAGACTAAAGAATACGGCAGAGACGAATTTTTTGAAAAATACGGTATAGAGCCGTGCGACTACGTTGACGCTAAAGCGCTTATGGGAGACAGCTCGGACTGCATCCCCGGCGTTAAAGGCATAGGTGAAGGGACCGCCATGCCGCTTATAGCGAAGTATAAAAATATTGACAATCTGTATAACGATATAGATAACGCTCCCGTCGGCAAAGCATATAAGCAAAAACTTATAGACGGCAAGGACAGCGCGTATTTATCAAAAGATCTGGCTTTGATATGCAAGACCGTTCCGCTTCCTTTCACGCTTGAAGAGCTGGCGGATAAGAAAGAAGATAAAGAAGAACTGTTAAAGCTTTTGTCGCAGCTTGAATTTTCCAACTACATCAAGCGCTTCGGCCTTGATAAAATCGAAAAAACGGAAAACAAAACGTTTTTTGAGATCAAAAACAAAGCGCCCGATACGAAAGACGTTCTGTATTCGTTATACAGAGGCGAATTTGATTATCTGTATGACGGCAATAACGGTTACGCCGTATCGGAAGAGCTCGATCCCGAATTTCTGCAGAATAACAGATTCATTCTGCCCGACGCTAAGGCGGAATATTACAGATTTGAGAAAACGAACGTCGTGTTCGATACGTCTGTTGCGGCGTATCTTATAAATTCCGGCGAGGGTGATTACAGCCCGGAAAAGCTTTCTTTCAGATATCTCGGCTCAAATCCGCAGAACGAGCGCGAGATAACGGAAAACAGCATAAGCACTAACGAAACAAAGCTGTGCCGCGAACAGTTTGAGATATATGGCATACTGTCAAAACGAATTGACGATGAGGGCGTAGCTAAGCTGTATTACGAAACGGAGCTTCCGCTTTGCCGCGTGCTTTACGATATGGAAAAATACGGCTTCTGTATAGATACGAAAGGTCTGGAGCAGTTCGGCGTGCAGCTGAACGCACGGCTTGAAGATATCAAAACGCGTATTTATATGCAGACGGGCGAGGAGTTCAATATAAACTCGCCGAAACAGCTCGGTCATATCCTTTTCGAAGTACTGCATCTGCCCGCCGAGAAAAAGACAAAGACGGGCTACTCCACAAACGCGGAAGTGCTTGAAAAGCTGCGTCCGATATCACCCGTAATAGAAGATATACTTGAATACAGAGCAATAACGAAACTGATAGGAACGTACGTTGACGGTATGCTTGCGGTGTGCGACAGCGACGGGATAATCCACACGAGCTTCAATCAGACCGTAACGGCGACCGGCAGACTGTCCTCAAAAGAGCCGAATCTGCAGAACATTCCCATAAGAACGGAGCTCGGCAGGGAACTGCGCAAATTCTTTATCCCGAAAAAACCGGGATACACGCTCGTTGACGCGGACTATTCTCAAATAGAGCTTCGGCTTCTGGCGGCTGTATCGGGCGATGAAAATATGCTCGCCGCGTTTAAAAACGGTATCGACATACACACGGTCACGGCGTCACAGGTGTTCAGAGTCCCGCTTGAGGCGGTAACTCCGGAATACAGAAAACGCGCAAAGGCTGTCAATTTCGGTATAGTTTACGGGATCGGCGCGTTCTCGCTTTCACAGGACATACACGTCAGCAAAAAAGCGGCGGAAAAGTATATATCCGATTATTTAGCCGCTTATCCGGGCGTAAAAGCGTATCTTGACGATATAAAAGCGGAAGCCAAAAAGAAGGGTTACGTAACAACGCTTTTCGGCAGAAGAAGATATATACCGGAGCTTTCATCGGCGAAAAAGCCGGAGCAGGCTTTCGGAGAACGCGTCGCTATGAACAGCCCGATACAGGGTACGGCGGCGGACATAATCAAAATAGCAATGGTAAACACGTATAACACGCTGAAAGAAAGCGGCTGCGACGCGCATCTGATACTTCAGGTGCATGACGAGCTGATAATCGAAACGGATAAAAAAGACGCCGAGAAGATCAAAGAACTGCTCACGGCAGAAATGGAGAACGCCGTTTCCATAGGCGTAAAGCTCAGCGTTGAGGTGAAAAACGGAGATACGTGGTATGAATGCAAATAGGGAGCGTCTTATGAAAAAAATCAAAGCCGCGGCGGTAATACTGCTTTGCGCGGTACTTCTGCCGACAATGATCTCTTGTTCAAAGCTGTCTTTTCTCAGGCGGGAAAAGCCGAAATCGGCAAAATACGTTAATTCAGACTATCATTTTTCACTTGTCTATCCGTCGTCTTTTGAGAATATCAAGGAGATCCCGTCAACCGAAAACAAAGACGAGTACCGCATAGAATTCAGAGACGGCGACGATAAACTGATCTACGTCGATATAACGTATAAAAAAGCGGCGGATCTGTTTGAGTACGCGGAGCTGTCAAGATTTGAAAAGGATAAAATAAAACCGCTTTCAATGACGGAATTCGACCGTTCCGTAAACAGCTTTTCATACGATAGCAGAAGCTGTCCGTCAAATCAGAAACCGGCTTACTATATTTTCGCGTCCACAAAACGAATGCTTTATACGGTATGCTATGAGTTTGAGCGCGGTGACGAAGATGCGGACGAAATATGCGATATGCTTTCGTTTGAGTTCGATATATACGCAAACGTTCCTAAGGAAAATCAGTTTCTTTCGTCTCCTTACAAAATCAATCTTACTACGTCGTCGGTTTGCATCCCCGCGGACTACGGCGTAAGCTTCTATCCGGCGCAGGACACAGTCCCCGTGATCAGCAGAGACGAGGAAACGGGCGAGGTGATATATCCGGATTATTCGCAGTACAAAACCGTAGAAGCAAGTTCAAAATGCGGATATTTATATCTGACCTTCCCGGATGAAATAGAACACAGCATACCGCAGATCGTCGAGGATTCGATCGACGATACGATCAAACCGTACGTTAAAGAAATGTGCAAAGACAAAATATCATCGGTAAGCTTTGCGGATGCGGGAAACTACAAGGTAGAAAACAACATAACGTACAGAAAGATCTATTTTACGTGTTATTATAACCAAAGAGCGTGTTCCGGCACGCTTACGGTCGGATTTACCGGCGGTTTCAGATATTTCAAGTCCGTATACCTTATAGCGGACGACGCGTCCGCCGCGGAAAGACAGTGCTACGACGATATGATCCACAGCATGAAACTAAACTGATAAAGAAAATAAAATAAAAAAAGTCTTGACAAAACAGAATTTGACGTGTATAATTATAAATTGATAGAACGGGCAAAAGCCTGTAATATATTTCACATTTATAAAATGGAGGTAAAGATGAAAAAATTTATTTCAATCATTGTTGCGGTTGTTATGATCGCTTCATTGATACCCGCCGTTGTCAACGCCGAAGCCGAGGAAGACTACGTCAGATCCGGTAATGACGGCAACGTTATAGTTCCTTACACCACAGGTGAAGGCATAACGATCGACGGCACGCTCGCACAGGGCGAATGGTCTGAAACAAACAAGCTTTCTCTCGAAGGCAAAAAGACGATGAAAACATGGTATATGGGCGAATTTGAAGGAACGATAGATTACTATTATTCCTGGGGCGATAAGGGCCTTTACATGGCTGCCGTCGTTTATGACGACGCTATATCCGAAGGCGCCGCCGATGAAGGCGCGATCAGCACCCGTTTCCAGATAGCTCTCAACCCCGCCGGTATAATCTGCGAGGATTACGCAGGTCTGTTCTTCTCGCTTATTCCCGTCAGAGACAGCGAAGCCGGCAACGTTGCTCTTATGAAGCACAACTGGCAGACCAGCCTTGACGACGGAACGTGGGTCGAAGAAGGCGAAGATGGCTACACCGGCAAATATACATACATCACTGAAGGCGAAAACGTTATAGGCTGGAACCTCGAGTGCATAATCCCGTGGACTCTCATAGCTACAGAAGAAAGATATACCGATCTTGATGAGACTGATGAGATATACTTAACGAACTTCAACCCGAAGGATGAAAACCGCAAGAGAGCGTTCTGCACGGCTCAGATAGCTTACGTACAGTGCAACAGCACTGACGGACAGAGCATAATCTCCACCGCGCGTACCTGCGCTGACGGCGATCCGTCCATCTGGACCGTTGATTCCTACGACCTTATCCTTCTGTTCGCGCTTCCCGGCGAAACGGACCGCAGCACTGAGACCGAATACTTCACGGCCGGCACAGCAGTCACGAGCGAAGAAGCAACGACCGAAGAAGTAACGACGGAAGAAGTTACCGAAACCGAGCCCGAAGCCACAACGGCTGAAGAGACCGAAGCGACTCCCACGGACGATACAACGACAGCTGACGCTCCGACGACGACAAAGACTCCGGAAACAACGCCCGCACAGCAGAGCGGCGGACTTCCCACCGCAGCTAT
>DBWC01000038.1:0-11173 GCA_002308615.1 Clostridiales bacterium UBA1248 | reverse complement strand
AAGTTGCTGTAGCCGCGATAATCGTTGCTATCGTATTAAGCAAAAAGAAAAAAGGCTGATAATATATCTTATAGGTAAATGTGAGATATAAAAACGGGCCGCCGCAAGGCGGCCTTTTTTATACCGCTTTTTGTATTTGTGATACGTTAAAAGTATCTATTGGAAAAATTAAATAAAAAAATGTGATTTTATACGGTATATTTAAATATATTAAATAAGATAGACTTGACAAATCAAATAAAATGTTGTAAAATAAATGTGCAAAGCGAATTTTATAGGAGGAAAAAATGAAAAAATTATTCGCTGTTATAATGGCAGCAGCGATGATCGCGTCGGTATTCGTATTTACCGCCAATGGTGCCGAAAACGAGTGGGAAGTTTACGCTTCCGCAGGCAAATACAAAGATCATTACGATGAAGAGAGCGATATGCCGAAGGAACCCGGTCTCCGTTATACAGAGAACGGCGTACAGATGTATTCCGCTACTACAGACGAACTTGACGCTATGGGAGCCAACGCCTGGGGCGGCCTGCAGCTCAAAGAAAAGGTCAATTTGTCCGAAGGCTTCACAATGACCGCCGTATTAGACAAATATACCGATAAAGCTGTTGACAAATGGATAGCTTTCTGTATCTGGACAGAACCGAAAGCAACTCCCGGCGACGCTGAACACGGCAAGGGCTGGTTCTCTCTCTGCAGACCCGGCGACACGTACGTTGAACTTCAGTCGTTTATCGACACTCCCGCAAACGTTAAAGCGATCGGTCAGCGTACCGATACGAACATTTACGAAGGCGAAGCTCTCGTTCTTGACGTAAGAAAAGTTGACGGAAAACTTTCCATATTCATCAACGACGTAGATATGAACGCATCCGAGGTTTTCGACAAATTTGAAAACAACGAGGCGTACGTAAGCATCGCGCTTCATCAGGGCAACCATGATGAAATATCCGTTACGGTAACAGACGTCAACGGCGTAAAGCCGACCGGTACCGATTCCAAAGAACCGTTCATTCCTTCCGACGCGAAGCCGCGTGTTGAAGGTCCCGAGGTCGAAGCAAATAAGCCTTGCTGGCTCTACACTTCCGAAGACGTAAAAGACGGTAAACCCGGCTCAGGTATGACTTCCATAGTCAACGACGACGGTTCCATCCACTGCACGGTGACCGGCGACAACCAGGTACTTATGACGGAAAGCGTAAAGGATTACATTTACGACGCCGAACAGTTCCCGGTATGGGCATGTAAATTCAAAGGTCTTGACGAGATCTATGACAGCGCGGGACTCTGGTACTGCGCGGGCGATGTCTTTGCCGCACAGAACGACTCCATGACGACGATAAGCTGGTATGACGCGGAAGAGCTCGGCGACGGATGGATGGTCCTCGCGGTCGACCTTACCGGCGAGAACAGATGGGAAGGCGCTATCAACAGCTTCCGTCTCGATATAGACGCGACGCAGGATAACGGCGGCGAAGAATTCGACATAGCCTGGATCGGTTTCTTCAGATCCGAAGAGGAAGCGTATACGTACGCAGGTCTTAAAAAGACCGAAACTACGGCAGAAGAAGACGTAACGACGGAAGCCGACGTACAGACGACGGATGACGAGACCAAGGCAAACGACGATACGCAGGCAAACGACACGGCTGAGCCCACAACGACGACGGCAAGCGACGTTACCACAAAAGAACCCGCGACTACCGGCAACACAGACAGCACCGGCGGACTTCCCACGGCTGCTATCATAGGAATAATCTGCGGCGTTGTTGTTATAGCTGTTGTAGTTGTTATAATCATAGTAACGACAAAAAAGAAAAAAGCGTAACACGATAACAATATAAAAACGGTTCGGTCAACCGAACCGTTTTTTTTATATTTCCCGGAAAATATCAGACAGGAACTCTTATTATACGCAGAGGCGCCGTCAGAAAGGCTTTCTCATAGTAAGCGGTATCGCAGATATATTCTTTCACACGGTCCTGCGGCAAAAGCACGGGCATGCGGTTATGAACGTCCGATATATCGTCGTCCGCCTCTCTTGTAAAAATAACGAATTTTTTCACCGGTCCGTATTCGTTATATGCTCCCGCCATAAATAAAAGCTCGCTGTCACGTGCGCTGAAAAGATATTTCAGCTTCGTCTCCCTCGACCACTCGTAAAACCCCGTCGCCGGGATCACGCATCTTCTGTAATATAAAGCGTCACGGAAATATCTTTTAACGCTCGCCGTCTCGCAACGCGAATTTATAACGGGGCGCGAAGGGTTGGACGGGGAGGGAAGACCCCAGTATGCAAATTTTGATCTGATCTTGCCGTCGGATAACGTAAGGATAGGCGCGGCGTCGGTCGGAAAAACGTCGCCGGGCATAGTCGTAAAACCGGCCTGCGACAAAAGCGTGAGCATCAGACTGTCGTCGTTTTGCGTAAAAACAGTATATCTTCCGCACATATCAGTCCACCGCCTTGCCGTGAAGCACGACTCTGCCGCCGTCCGGACACTGCACGCAGAATTCTTTTGCTTTTACGTCGCCGCAGTCAAGCTCGGCGCCGTTTTGCAGAGCTAAAACGTAAGGATATGCGATATGCCAAAGCTCCGCGCAGATCGGCGGGCAAATATCTTTGACCGTAAACGTATCTCCTTCTTTCATATATCCGCAGCGGCATCTGCTTTCTTTGACCGTCAATACTACTTTTTTCATTTTATTATCTTTACACTCCTGTCAAGAACCGAAATTTCCAAACCGTCTAAAACACATTTTCCGGTATTTTCAAACGGGTATATCACAGGTCATCGCTTCTTCTGTGCAATTTTCCGCCTCTTTCAAGTACGGCTTTTTTCAGCTTCGCCTTGTCCTCATACATCGCTTTGTCGGCTAAAAGTATCTCGTCTTCAAGGCTTCCATTGTGATTGATGGGAGCGTAACCGAAAGCGCAGACGTATTCCGTTTCGCTTAAAGATTTGCGTATTTTCTCAATATCTTTAAGTATGAATTCCTCACTCGCTCTGAAATAAAAGATCATGAATTCGTCTCCGCCGACGCGGTAAACGCGTTTCTGTGAGCCGCTGTTCTGCGAAAGACACTTTGCTATGGTCACAAGCGCTTTATCGCCCGCTTCGTGTCCGAACGTGTCGTTTAAGTATTTCAGCTCGTTCATATCAACGGATACGACACCCGTGATCCTTCCCTCGCTGTGATCAATATCTCTGTAATAGCATTGACGGTTCATAAGCCCTGTAAGCGTGTCGATCTTCGCCATATCGATATAAAGTAAAAGATAATACATGAATATCGCGTAAGCGTATACGGCGCTGTAATCGCTGCTTATATCTCTTATCACATAAAGAACTACGCAGCCGACGGCGGTAAGGACGATATAAACTATACAGATCTTGTCTCTTGTCGGGAAGTTTTTAAAATACACAAAATTGCGCACCAGAAGCACCAACAGATAAAATCCGGAAAGGATATACGGCAGATACGACCATTCGCCTCCGGCATACCTGTTGTTCTCGTAGTAATAAAACACAAGATGCGTAAGCTGAGACGTTGCAAATATCGGAACACATATCGCAAGAGGTAAAATAAGCAGTAAGAGCAGCTCACGCCTCATGGGACTTGTCAGATACATAATGATGATCAGTATAACAGGCTGGATCGAATAAATGATAGCCGTAAGTATCGGTCTCCATATACTCAAAGTCTCAAACGTGGAGGTCCAGTCTTCAACGTATATAAGGATCGAGCTTAAAAGTATCAGAAATACCGTTATCGTCGTAAAGACAAGAGTCCTTTTATGCAGATAAACGCTTACTCTGATCAGCAGCAAAAGACCGATAAGCTCGGCGAGCATTATATAATTTTTTGACAAATAATCTATAATAAACAATTTTTTATCCTTTACTTTCCTAATATTTTCTTATCGTAAAGGGGCGGCTCAGCCGATTATCTTAACGACCTCACCTATATACATATCGTGTAAAGCGTCTTTTTCATAAAACGCTTTTCTTACGTCGTCCGGCATATTTTCGGGTGCCAGCTGCTGGCAAAACAGCTTTTTGCATACGAAAGTGACCTCGGCTTCTTTAAACGTTACGCCGTTTTCGCACGGTACGGGCGTAAGGCCGGAGCCGTTGATCTTATCCATATCCCTGCCTGATCTTGAACCGAGAACGGCGAGCTTGTCACGGTATGTATCCGGGAAGAAGCTGACTGTGAAAAAGTCCTCGCGGTCAATAAATTCGTGCGTGTAGCGCGAAGTGCGCACGTAGGCGGTAAGAACGGGTTTTTCCCATATCGTTCCCATGCCGCCCCAGCTTATCGTCATTGTATTGAAATCGTCTTGTTTGCCGGCGGTGATAAGCGCCCACTTTTTGTCAAACTGTGAAAAAATATCTGTTGTGAATTCCATGATATGCCTCCGGAAATTATAATTTTTTTATTTTTTCGGCGGTTTTTGCCATCAACTGCAGAAAATCGCGCCGGAAATCTTCGTAATGTTCGGGATATAACGTTCCCCTCGCGTCAATTCTCGATTTATCGTCAAAGCTGAGATTTATCTGATACCATTCGCGGTTGTTATTGTCGGGATGAGCGCCTTCAAAGCCGTGCCACTTTATAAGCTCGTATTTTCTGATAAGCGCGTCAACTTCCGCCATCGGTATGTACTCATCGGGTACGGCTTTGTATTCTCTGCAGTTGCCGGCAGGGAAGAACTCACCGCTTTTTGATTCCACGGTGATATCGTAATTACAGTCTCTTATATCCTGATTTGATATAAGAAAACTGTATCTGTCGCTGCCCGAATCGCCGTGCTGGATATAATTGACCATAAACATCACAAGCTTACCGGTAATTCCCGCATCTATTTTTTTCTGTCTTGCGTCTTCAACCATTTTTTTGCATAAAGGGCCGAGCAGCGCGTTCATTTTATCAAAAAATACATTATATCTGTCGGGAAACGCGTTTGAACCGTGCGCGCTGACGGATCCGCCGTCGTTAAAACGGAAATTTACGGAAAATCCCTTGCCGTCGCTGATATGCGGATTGTATTTAGAATATCCGTCCCATTCGGCTATCCTGCATGAAAGATAGATATCGTTTAAACCGGAAAGCACGGAATCGTCGATGTGCATATTCATTTCGCCGTATTCGTCGTGCAGCATCGTTTCGTATCTGAAAACCGTGATCCCGTCTTCTTTTTTTATATCGTAATGATAGTTGTTTCTGCCTATGGTACCGTCATAAGAATAGCTGAAAGAGCAAAGACCACTGTTATTGTCCTTTGCCTTCTTGCCTATGCCGTTATCTCCTTTTTCTTCGGCTCCCATGCCGTGACGTATCAGTTTTGAGATAAAACCCATAAAAACCTCCTTTAATCCGTTGCGGACGCCATTATAACGACAAAGCGGTCAAGACTTTTATCGTAGACGGTAACGCAGAGCGTCCCCCACCATTCGTGTCCCTCGTCAAAATATTCGGACCAGTCCGTCGTCCATTTGTATATCTCAAGCGTATCTATACCGTTCGGAAAAAGCGCGTCGTTTATCTTGTCAAAATCCTCATCCGTGTAATTATTCGTATACGGCGGTTTAAGGAACGCCGCGCGGTAATTCAGACTCTTTCCGACGTCGCCTGCGGGCGCAAACAGCTCCTCTGCGCTTATAAGCAAAGCTTCGCTTTTACCGACGTCATAGCGCCATATCACCTCTCCGAATGTTTCAACAAACAGCTTGCGGCAAGCCTGTGTAAGCGCCATCCGGTGCGCGTTATAGCCGGATGAAATATGTTCGTTTATAACAATGCAGTAATCTATAACGCAGTCCGGGTAGTTTTCGATAAGCTGATTAAACGGATCGTCTGTTATTATACGGCTCGTGTCGATCCACGGCGTTTTATCGCCGTATTTCTTTTCCGTTATCTGTTCTGTTTTATTTGCTTCTGTCTTTTTTTTGCAGAAGACCTTTTCGGCTTCGTCTATGCTTATATCGTATAAATTTGCGGAGTATGCGACCATATCGCAGAAATCCTTTGCGGTATATTCGCGTCCCGTGATCGACGTGACGGTCGATCCGTCAGCAAATATCGAAAGAAGGGAATAGGGATCAAATGAATTGTGTACGGCGGTCATAGATCCGTTTTTGTCCGTTATGTATAAGCACGGCTCATACGGAGAACAGGTCAGCTTGTATATCTCGCCGTTTACCGTGATATAAGGCGCGCCGTCTTTCTGTCCGAGCGTATACGTCCCGTCGCTGTAAACGATAATATCGTCCATATCAGAGCTTTATCTCCCACCATAGATTTTTGTCTTCGTATAGAAATTCGAATCCGCATCTTTTAAGCACGTTTTGAGATTTTACGTTGTCTTTTAACGTATCGGCTCTGACAGCCTTGATGCCGAGCGTTTTGCCGAACTGCAGAAACGAAGTAAGCGCCTCCGTCATATAGCCGTGACCTTCGTATCCGGGATTCATCCCGTAGCCGACTTCCGTCACGCCGCCGTTCGGCACGTATTTATAGTCAATCGAGCCTATAACGTGGCTGTTTTCCTTTAAAACAATGAGAAATTCAGTAAAAAACAGGTAATTGTCCGGATCCTCCGATATCTCGTTTTCAAGCTTTACAAGAAATCCGGATAACAGATGATCAAGCTCCTCGCCGCGGTAGACGACTCCGTATTCCTCTTCGAACGCCGGCAAGTCGTTGTTGAACAGATGCAGATTTTCTTTAGTATACGGGAAGAGAACAAGACGTTTTGTTTCTATGCGGTCAGCCATCTTATTCAGATCCATTACGGTTCAATCCTCCGGCGACCAGCTTGCCTGTACGTCTTCAATCACGACGTTTTCATCCACCTTGACGACGATCTGGTAGTCGTCTTCATACACTATCTCGCCGGGAAAGTTGGTGTAAACTACGTAATACGCGTGATCATACCGTTCAAGCAGCCACAAAAGCGGCTGTATCATCTTCATCATCATCTCCGTATTTTCGGTTTTGAAATAGCAGATGACTTTTTCCTGGCGTTTGCATTGCGGCGGCCACGGAAGCTCTTCGGAAAACCACGAGTCTATTTCTTTGAAAAGACCAACGTCCTCCTCGTCCATAACGCCGTTCGTCACAAGCTGATTCAGCATGCTGAAAATGCCTTTTCCGGTGCGAGTGTTTGCGGCAAGCTCTTTGCCCTGGATCCTGCAGTATTTGAATTTCATAAACCCATCTCCGAGAGTTCACGAACAAGGTCCGTATAAAACCGTACCATGTCGGATACTCCGCCTCCTTCTTTTTTTGTAAAGCGCATACGGCGGAAATCTATCTCATCAAGATGAGATATGCCGCGGCGCGTCGCGCCTTTATATACTCCGCGAAAATTGCCCCATTTTACCGCGTCCGGTGTTAGCAGACCGTCGTTTTCGCCTTCAACGCATTTTATAATGAAATGCGTCAACCACATAAAAACGTCGCTGAACGCGGAGCTGAAAGTAAACGCGTAGCTTTGATAATATACGTTTTTTGAATCGGGATTTTCAATATTGAATTTCTCCGCGTGCTTCGTTGTAAAAGACTCGAATACGCGGTAAGCGTCAGGATGCTTATCGCCTAAGATCCTTAACCACAGATCGGAAAGAAAAGCCGCGGTCTTTATCATAAACTTTGGTAATCTCATAAGCTTATCCATGGTATAAGAGCCGTTGTGCGGCGTGCTTATCGTCGTAAGAGATGCGACGTATCTGTCCATACCGTGAGCGGAGATGGCGTTCCGCATATCGAGACCGCCTTTTGAATGCGCTATGACGTTCAGCTTTTCGGCTCCGCTTTCTTTGATTATTACTTTGATTCTTTCTGACAGAAATTTCCCGTTGTTTTCTATCGTGCCGTTGCTGTCCTGCCCGCCGAAATATACCTTGCAGCCCTCGTTTTGCAAAGTCTTGGGGATCCTGCCCCAGTAGCAGAATAATTTAATATCGCGAAAACCCATTCCGTGAACGAGCAGAACGGGATATTTAAGGTCGATCATAACGTTTAAAAGTCTATTCTTATAAATTCAGCGTCCTTTTCGCCGTTGTCACCATGCTTATGATCAAGAAAATATACGGCGTTTTTGCCGGCTCTTTTTGCGTAGTAAACGGCTTTATCCGCATAGTTTGCTATCTCGATTATCGTGTCTGTATTCTCGTCTATCTTTACGTTTACGACGCCCGCGGACAAAGTGACTATGCCGTGCGGATTCTTTACGTTTTCTATATTCGCCTTGCGTATTCTCTCGCAAATACGCGCTGCGACGGACGCTACTTCGTCGTCCTGCATTCCGAGAGTTATGCCGAAAAATTCGTCTCCGCCGTATCTGGCAAAACGGATATCCGAATTGACCTCGGTGCGGCAGGCGTCGGCGACCTCTTTGATTATCTCGTCGCCTTTTGCGTGTCCGTACGTGTCGTTGAATTCCTTAAAGTGGTCTATGTCTATGAATATAGCGCCGATCTTCTGTTTTTTCTTTACCGCCGATCCTATAAATTCGTCGGCGACTTTCAAAAGCGCGGAGCGGTTTAACAGCTTTGTCAGCGGCTCTCTGTTTACGAGCTCTTCGTTTTCTTCTATCTTTTTATTAAGTCTGCGTATCTGCGCGTCTACCTTCTTCATTCTGTTGTAAACGCTCGTCTTTATCGTTCTGAGCTCGCTTGTGTGCTTGTCAAAGAGTTCTTCAAGCATCTGATAACATTCAAGCGATTTATCGTATTCGCCGAAAGTCCTGTAATATTCTGCAAACGTGCGGTAAGCGATGATCTGCTCGAACGTGCCTTTGATCTTATCGTTATAAACGTACATAAGATCTACTATTTTTTTCGCGCGCTCCTTATCTTTCCTTCCGGTAAGTATATGCGAAAGCTGTCTCAGATCGTCGTACAGCGGCAGAGGAAACGAGTTGTACGATATGTAATCAAACGCCGTATCGGTGCTTTTTATGCCTTTTATGTCGTCCTTCAGCTTGAACGATATTAGCGCGTGTTTAACGTAGTAATCGCAGACAAGCGGCTTGAAATCAACTTTTTTTACGTATTTTTCCGCGTCTTCAAGCACGTTCTGCGTTCTCTGCGGCTCACCGTTATCGTCGTAGCAGTTGCTGAGATTTATAGAGTACATCAAAAGATCCTCGTTATTATCCGGATATTCCTTTTTGAGATATTCTATGCACTGGGTAAGTATGACTATGCTTTTTCCGCATTCACCCGTGGCATGATAGCAAGCGGAAATGTTGTTCAACGCCATTATCCTGACGTCGCCCTGTATCCTGTGACGTTTGATAATACTGTACGCCTTGTCGTAGCAGGATAATTCAAACTGGGTGTTGTCGTCCGCACCGTAAGCGTATCCTAAACAGATATATGCAAGCGCAAGATGCAAATGATCGCTCGTATTTTCAAGAAAAGACACGGCTTTAAGAGCATTGGTAAAAGTACCGTCCTTATCCTCATCGTCTTTGCAGGAAAGCGCGATATAATAATACGCCGCGCCGATAAGGACCTTGTCCGCGGATTCCTTACCTTTTTTTATAAGCTTTTTCATTTCACTTATAACTTTTTTGCAATCGTCCTTATTGGCTTTATAAACGGATTCGGCGTATTGAAATGATTTTATTTTCGGCATAACAGCTCCTTAGAAAATAATTCCGTAATTCGTGACGTATAAAAATCGGTCGGATCGTTAAAGTATTGACGCGTAGTATTCTTCAAGCTTCGGACGGGCTTCCTCATAATACTTTTTCAAGCTCGGATCAAACTGCGTTCCCATACCTTCAAGTATTATCTGATTGGCCTTTTCAAATGAGAAGTTCTCTTTATATACGCGCTTGCTGACAAGGGCGTCGTAAACGTCAGCTATCGCCATTAGCCTTGCTTCAAGAGGTATCGCATCGCCTTTCAGTTTGTCCGGGTAACCTGAACCGTCAAAACGCTCGTGGTGATAGTGAGCG
Organism: Clostridiales bacterium UBA1248; assembly: GCA_002308615.1. GTDB lineage: Bacteria > Bacillota > Clostridia > Oscillospirales > CAG-272 > UBA1248. The sequence goes on along the minus strand of DBWC01000038.1, from coordinate 1,196 downwards.
ACGTTTTCCGCAATACTCTGAAACTCCGTATCGTCCGTGTCCGCTAGTATATCGTGTACTATACGCGCGCCTTCCGCCGCGTGAGTTTTCATAACTTCATATTCTTCCGCGGTGAACCGGCCGGGTTTGCGCAGGATCGCATCGTCGACGGCTATTTTCCCGAGGTCGTGCATAGGCGCTGCTTTGATGATCTTCTCGCAAAACGAATCGGTCAGATCAAGAGAGCCGTTCTCCCGCATCGTTTCTGTAAGTATACGTACGCCCGTACTCGTTCTGCGAATGTGACCTCCTGTGGAATTGTCGCGGCCTTCTACCATGGTCGCCATTCCTATTATCAGCTTATCGTGCAGCTCAACTATCTTTTTTGTTTTTGCGGCAACGTCTTTTTCAAGCTCTTCGTTATACTTTTTTTCAATATCCGCAAGCTTTTTGGCGGAATCCGCGTAAACGAATCTTTCAAAACGTGCTTTGTTTATCGTGTGACCGCTTATTATTCCGGCTACTGAGAACATAAGCATCGTTTCAAGACCCCATGAAAACACGTCGGGGTTGATATAATGCTTTCCGACAATAATGTACACGATGACCGCGATCGCCTCAATGAAAACAGAAGCGACAGTACTGTCGGTAAAGAACGTAGGCACGATCATGGCAACGGCGATCATGGTTGCAGTCCTTTTATCCGGTTGAATAACAGCTAACGCGATACCGGTTAAAAGCACGGACAACTGTAAAAAATACATAGTAGGGAACAGCAGACGACGGAAGCGTTTTATTAGAAATACCGCGCTTATGAACGCAATAAGGCTGTATATAAAGGAGCAGATAAAGACTATCCGGCCTTTATCGTATTCCGGCACGTTGTAGAATATAAACAAGCTTGCAAACCAGAACAGCCCCGCGATGCTTGACCACGCGATAACGGCTCTTCTGTTTCTTTCACCGACCGACTCGCGCACCTGCAGAAATTCCTCTTTGCTCAAGCCGGCGTAAAGCAATTCATTTTTCAAAAAGCGAAAAATTCTCATTTATAAATTCCTCGGTTTAATAATACTACATTTTCAACGTGCCTTGGGACAATAGCGTGAATAAAAACGCCGTTATCTACGCTGCCCACACGACCCTCTGCGTCAGGAATATGCCGTTGACCGGTTGAGTCAGGGCGCTCAGCTCGATTTCATTACCGGCAAATTACA
>DBWC01000014.1 GCA_002308615.1 Clostridiales bacterium UBA1248 | reverse complement strand
CTCAGCCGGTATTCATTTACTGTCCTTAAGAGCACCCCGAGTTTTCGCCTTTTTTGCTTTTGCCGTACGGCTTATTTTACCATCTTCACAAACGTATCAGCGTAAAGCTTGCCGATAAAGTCCGCGCCGCCGGGTGCGGGATGGACGCCGTCCTCCGAGAAGAACGTCGGGTCTTTGTGCAAACATTCCGCCGCTAAAATACCGTCGAGCGGGATGTACGCGTCCGCGTATTCGCGCGCCAGCTTGCGCACGATGAGTATCTTTTTGTAAAGGTCCTCGTAGAAATACATTTTGTCCGGGCAGGGAACGATGAACGGCTCAAGCATCATTATCTTCGCACCCGTCTTTTTTGTCGCTTCAAGCACGGTGCGGTAGTTCTGCTCGAATATCTTATCGTCCAAGTATTCTCTCGTTTCGGCTCTGTGCCACGTGTCGTTTATGCCTATAAGGATAGATACGACGTCCGCGCCTATGTCCACGAAATCGCTCTGCAGTCTTGCAACGAGATTCGCGGTCTGGTCTCCGCTTATGCCGAGATCGATAAATTCAAATTCCGTATCCGGCATCGCTTCTCTTATGTATTTTGCGGCGTATCCCGGATATCCGAATCCGAGATTATGGGGATCCGATCTGTCGCGTCCCCAGTCCGTAATGCTGTCACCCTGGAAAAGTACCTTCATAGTTTTTATCTCCTTTGAATATATTGTCACCAACCGGCTTGCGGTTGTGATGATCTTCCGGATGCTCCTCGTAGTCGTCTACCGGCGTTATATAGCGCTTTGCCTGCGTGGAGAAGAGCGTGTAATATTCGCCTTTTTCCCGCATGAGCTGCGCGTGATCGCCCTCCTCTATAAGCTGTCCGTCTTTTAAAACTATTATCTTGTCGGCGGTCGTCGCGGAGGAGAGGCGGTGTGATACGAATAACGACGTTTTGCCGCCGCGCAATTCGTCGAACTGATTGAAAATCTCCTGCTCGGCTATCGCGTCAAGCGACGCGGTCGGCTCGTCGAGTATAAGTATGTCGGATTCGGAATAAAACGCTCTTGCTATCGCCAGCTTCTGCCACTGACCGATAGAAAGCTCCGTGCCGTTTTCTTCAAAATAGCGCATTAGCGGCGTGTCGTATTTGTCCGGCAGTATTTCAATAAATCCGGACGCGTTGCTGTTTTTCGCCGCTTCCTCTATCTTTTCCTGCCTGATTTCCTTCATTATCTCGCCGAAAGCTATGTTGTCGCGGACGGAAACGGCGTATTTGCCGTAATCCTGGAACACTATGCCGAACATATCGTAAAGCTTCTGAACGTCGTATTCGCGCAGATCGTGTCCGTCAAGCAGTATCCTGCCCTCCGTCGGGTCGTAAAGACGCGTCAGAAGCTTAATGAGCGTCGTCTTTCCCGCGCCGTTCAGTCCCACCATTACGACGGTCTTGCCCGGCTCTATTTCAAGATTTATATTCTTGATCGTATCGTGATCGGTGCCGGGATAGCGGAACGACACGTTCTCAAATTTTATGGTATGGCCGATACCGCGTACAACGTCTCTCGGCGGGTCGATATTCGGTACTATCGTGCGTTTTTCCTCCATAAACGATATGAGGTTGTTTATGAAGATCGTGCCCTCGTATATGGACGCGGACGTCGTTATCAGCGTCGCTATGCCGCCGGATATGGCGTTCAACGCGCCTGTATACATACTGTAATCACCGACCGGGTATTCAGCGTTGAAAACGCCGCGGGCGATTGATACGAAAAGTATGCAGTTTACGACGGTCGTAAGAAGCGTGGCGCCTATGCCCCACCACATTTCCTCAAGCATCAGCCTTTTAAGCCCGCCGAAATACTTTTTGAAAACTTCTTTGTATCTGTTCGTAAAATCGTCTGCAAGCCCGAGCATACGCACTTCTTTTACGAGGTCCTTATTTACGAGCACCTCGGAGTAGTACGCCATCTGCCGTCTGTCCTTGCTTCTTCTGAAAACGTAGTCGTGATTTTTCTTTCTGTAAACGAAGTTGATTATCGTTGACGGTATCGCCACGGCTATTACGAGCAGCGCGGGCAGCACTCCTATGACGGTTATCAAGAAGAAATACGAGATGATGCTTATTACCGTAGAAATGATGGAGAACGACGAGTTGAGCACCTGTATAGGCCTGTTTCCGGCTTCGCGGTTGGCGTTTTCCATCTTTGCAAAGAATTCCGGAGAGTCAAAGCTCTTTAGGTCTATCTCCTTTGCTTTTTCCATTATTTTGATCTTTATGTGGTTGGAAACGAGCTCGCCTGATATGCGCACCACTATGCCGTCGACACGTCGGATAATGCTCGTGAAAAGTATGTAGCCGAACTGCGCCACGAGCAGCCACGTTATAATGCTGAAATTGGTTATCTCCTGCGTGTACGCGCTTGCCAGTTTGTTGATAAGCTGACCGCTTATATACGTGCCTAAAACGGGCATGACGCCGTCAAACAGCGCCATGAACGACATAACGAAAACGATCGCCGGGCTTGCTTCCCATACGAGCTTGATTATATACCAGAGTCGTTTGAAAAAGGACGACAAGAGTTTTCCCAGATATCCCGGCACCTCTTTTATATTTTTCGGAGGCGGGATGCGGTACTGGTCTATTGCCCGTCTGTCAGGCGGCATGTGGAACATAAATGTTCTCCTTAAAAAATTAAGAATTCGGAAACGATCAATGATCGTTCTCGTGTCCCGAAGGGACATATCGAGTCAAAAGACACATCGAGCGCGCAGCGCATATCGAGCCGCAGGCATATCGACTATCCTGAAAGGGTCGATATATCGCTTCCGCGATTCGATATGCAGCCTTTACAGACTGCTCGATATGTGTATCTTACGATACACACGATATGTTCGTTTCACTCACATTGCTTTAAATACATTATATCTTTTTAATTCTCTTTTTTCAAAATATGATTGTTAAAATATGATGAATATACGGAAAATATGTAATAGAAAAGGCATATACGCGGGGTTTGCACGTATAAACGGGCTCCGTGTTTTCAATTTATTTATTTTTTCTACTTGATAATGATTTAATTAAATGATAATATTAAACGGAATGAATAAAAGAAAGAGGTAAATTATGTATAACAAGAAATCAATAACCGATATCGACGTAAAAGGCAAAAGAGTTCTTGCCCGCTGCGACTTCAACGTTCCCATGCAGGACGGCGTTATAACCGACGTTAAGAGGATCACCGGCGCTATGCCGACGATCAAGTATCTTTCCGAGCACGGCGCAAAGGTCATACTCTGCTCGCACATGGGCAGACCTAAGGGCGAATTCAATATGAAATACTCCCTTGCTCCCGTAGCGGCGAAAATTTCCGAATACTTAGGCAAACCCGTTATCATGGCATCTGACGTCATAGGCGAAGACGCCAAGGCAAAGGCCGCCGCTCTCAAAGACGGCGACGTGATGCTTATAGAAAACGTCCGCTTCCACAAGGAAGAAGAAAAGAACGATCCCGAATTTGCAAAAGAGCTCGCTTCCATGGCGGAAATCTTCGTAAACGACGCGTTCGGTACCGCTCACAGAGCGCACGCTTCCACGGAAGGCGTTTCTCACTATCTGCCCTCCGTCTGCGGCTTCCTTATCCAAAAAGAGCTTGACGTTATGGGCGGCGCGCTTGAACATCCGGAGCATCCGTTCGTAGCTATCTTAGGCGGCGCAAAGGTCTCCGACAAGATAGGCGTTATAAACAACCTGATCGAAAAGGTCGATACGCTTATAATCGGCGGCGGCATGGCTTATACGTTCCTTAAGGCACAGGGATATGCGATAGGCAGTTCTCTCTGCGAGGCGGACAAGCTCGATTTAGCGCTTGAACTGCTTGCAAAGGCAAAGGCAAAAGGCGTTGAGCTTCTTCTGCCCGTAGATAACAGACTCGGTGACAAATACGATCCCGAATGCAGCTTCATGCTCGTAAATTCCGACGAGATACCGGACGGCTGGATGGGACTCGATATAGGACCGGCTACGGAAGTTCTTTTCGCCGACGCTATCAAAGGCGCAAAGACCGTCGTCTGGAACGGACCTATGGGCGTTTCAGAATGGGANNGGAACGGCCCGATGGGCTGCTTCGAAATGCCCAATTTCGCCCACGGCACCCTGGCCGTCGCGCAGGCCATGGCCGACTCCGGCGCCGTGACCATCATCGGCGGCGGCGACTCCGCCGCGGCTATCGAAAAGCTCGGCTTTGCTGACAAGGTCACGCATATATCCACCGGCGGCGGCGCGTCGCTTGAGTTCCTTGAGGGCCTCGTACTTCCCGGAATAGCCTGCCTGCAGGATAAATAAGCTAAATTTGCCTGACGGCAAGCTAAATTCAGCTCCGCAGAGCTAAATTTGTTTCACAAGCTAAATTCGGCTTTGCCGAGCTGAAATGGCAAATTTAATTTAGCTTTCGCGTAAGCGGAAATTTAGCTACACGCCGAAGGTGTATAATTTAGCTGACGCGCAGCGTCAATTTAGCTGAAAAAAGCAACCGAACATTATACACGGTTGCTTTTTGAGTATTATATATGATTTTATAAAACGAAAGGAATATACCAAAATGAATAAAAGAAAGAGAAGAACCGTTATAGCGGGTAACTGGAAAATGAATATGACGCCTTCTGAGGCGGCGGCGATGATCAAAGAGCTGCGCCCGATGATAAAAGGCAGACGCAGCTGCGACGTAGTGCTTTGCGTTCCCGCGATAGACATCCCCGCGGCGATAGCGGCGGCAAAGGGCTCGAGGATCAAAATAGGCGCTGAAAACGTGCATTTTGAAGAAAAAGGCGCTTTTACAGGTGAAATATCCGCAAAAATGCTGCTTTCCTGCGGCGTGCAGTACGTTATAATCGGCCACAGCGAAAGAAGACAGTACTTCGGTGAGACGGACGCGACCGTCAACAAGAGAGTGCTTGCGGCTCTGAACGCCGGACTCAAAGTCATACTCTGCGTTGGCGAAGTATTAGAGCAGAGAGACCTCGGCATCACAAACGAGATACTTGCAATGCAGACGAAGATCGCACTTCAGGGCGTAACGGCAGAACAGTTAAAGAACGTTATCATCGCATACGAACCCGTCTGGGCTATCGGCACGGGCAGAGTTGCCACACCCGATCAGGCTGACGAGGGCAACGGCGTCGTCAGAAAGACCGTTGAAGGTCTTTACGGCAAAGCGGCGGCGGAGGCTCTTACCGTACAGTACGGCGGCTCCATGAACGAGAAAAACGCGCCGGAGCTTCTTGCAAAATACAACGTTGACGGCGGTCTTATAGGCGGCGCTTCACTTGTAGCTTCCAAATTCGCCGCTATCGTAGCCGCGGCCGAGTAAAATGAGAAAATTCGTTTCGCTGCTTGTTGCGGCGATAATGACGCTGTCTTTGTTTACGGTTTTTTCATCCGCTTCAGACAAAGAAGAGACGCATCTGACGGCAAACATAAGCAAAAACGGGCAGTACGTCGAAATAGAAGGGACGTTTTCAGCGTCTGATATTGAAAAGTGGAAGGATAAAAGCCTTTCACTTTTCGCGGTGTCGCCCGGCGCGGCGTTGGGCGACGAGCCTGCCGTACAAAAAGATATAACCGTCAGGAGCCGTATATCTCTGCAGGCGCCGTACGACAAAAAAAAGACCGCGTACGTTCTCGCCTACGTAAGCGAAGACGGCGAATACGCTCCGGCGGCGAATTACGCGTATATATCAAATTACGACGTTACAGCGCCGAATACGTACGATTATCCGGACGTCAAGAGCAAAAAAGGACTTGACGTAACGATGTTTGCCGACGCACAGCTTTTAGGCGCGTCTCACGCCGTGATAAAAGTGGCGCTTAACGAATATTTACAGTCGGACGCGTCAAATTCCGTTACGTTCAAATCCGGCGGTATGTCGTATTATTTTGACAAAGCGAAAACCGCTCTGCTCGATCACGCTGTAAAAACGTACAGCGACGCGGGCATAAGGGTATATATTCAGATCCTTTTGACGAAACGCGGCGGGGATCAGCCGGAATATCTGTATTTTAAGGACGCGGGTGAGGACGCGGATTATTACGCCTTAAACGTGTACTCAAAGCAGGCGTGCGACACGCTTTACGCCTTTGCGTCGTATCTTGCGGAAAGATATACGTCCGAGAACAGAGTCGGTTTCTGCGGAAGCTATATAGTGGGCAGCGAGGTCAACTCCAACAGATATAAAAACAGCGCAGGCCCCATGTCGCTGTCTGAATATACGGACGTTTACGCAAAGGCGCTCCGCATAGTCGACTGCGCGGCGCGCTCCGTTTATTCAAACAGCAGAGTTTACGTGTCCGTCGCAAACAATTTCAACAAGCCGTCTTACGACAACGTCGCAGATTCCACGCTTGACTATTCCGTCCTGGATTTTCTGTCGCATCTTTCGCAGAATATTAAGCAGGGCGGCGATATACCGTGGCGCGTGTCGGCAGATCCTTATAACATAGACCGCGACAAAGCTGATTTCAAAGACGCCGAGGGCTCCGAATACAGCTACGACGCGCGGTATATAACAATGGATAATATCAATATACTGACGTCGCTTTTGTCACAGCCCGCGTATTTATACGATGGGCAGAGGCGTCCGGTGATAATAGGAGAGATAAGCTATCCCGCAAACGGAAATTCCGACGACGAGCAGAAGGCTCAGGCGGCGGCGTACAGTCTTGCCTACTATAAAGCCGAATCGAACGAACAGATAGAGGCGATAATTTACGCGGAGCAGGTCGATTCCGCGTCGGACAAAAGAAATTCGGGACTTTATACGAGAGTCGCCGGAACGGAAAACACGGCGGATACGCAGAAAAGCATATACAGGGTTTTCCGTTACATAGATACGGACTATTCAAACGTGATAACCGAGCCTTATCTGTCATACTACGGGCTTACGACGTGGGGAGAGGCCGTTTCCGGCTACAGCACCTCTGCTCCGTCGCGCAGATACGTCATATCCGGCTCCGGCGTGACGGAGATAACGGACGATACCAACCTTGCGTATATAAGGGCGACGGATTTCAACAAAGGCGAGCTGACGTTTTATCCGTCCGAGAACGCGAGGATGATAACGACGGAGCGCGACGCGGAAGCGGCGGCGCTTTACGGCTCCGAATATTCGCTTACCGCGGAGCTGAACTCAGCGCCGGCGCCCGAGTACAGAGGCGTTTCCGTAAACCGTGAATTCGATATATCCGGCGCGGAATACGCCGTGCTCGATATGAAACTGACGCCGGAAGGCAAAAGCGGCACGGCGGATCTGATATTCCGCATCAACGGCAAGAACGAAAACGGGGCGGACGCGGTCTACGAGGGCATAACCTCCGTAACGCTCGGACAGTATCACAGGATATATTTCGATCTGACGGAATTCCGCGGAGTATGTCCTGATACCGCAAACCGCATAAGCGTATGGGTAAAGCCGCATAAGGACGAGGACAACGGCGAATACAAGCTTTTGATAAACGGCATATCGTTTGCCAAGCCGGATCGCGACGCGGCGGCGGGCTCCGTTGCAAAGACCGTGATCATAGTCGTCATATGTATAATAGCGGTCGCCGCGGCGGCTTACGCGGTAATGTATTTCAGAGCGTATTTCAACTACCGCAAAAAGAAGAAGAAAATAGAAGAGAAAAGAAGAAAAAACAGATAAACGGCATATCGTATGATAATAGATAAAGCAAAAAAAGAGCAGGCGAAGGAAATAGCAGAACTGCTTAAATATATCTGCAATATACACAAAAAAGGCAGACCCGACGTTTTCATATCGGATCAGCCCAAGTATGACGAAAAGGACGTATGCCGCTTGATCGACGATGAAAACACGATTATCGTCACCGCGGAAGAGGACGGTAAAGTGATCGGTTATATGATAGCGGAATTGAGAGAGGGCGAGCCTCATCCGCATATCAAAAGCATAAAAACGCTTTATATAGACGATCTGTGCGTGGCAGAGGAATACGCTCACAAAGGCGTCGGCACCGCGCTGTTCGAAGAGGCGAAGCGCATAGGGAAGTCCTTTCAGTGCGAGCGCATAGACTTGAACGTCTGGGCGTTCAATGAATCAGCAATACGGTTCTATGAAAAAATGGGACTCACAGTTTCGCGTATGCACATGGAGTGTAAGCTGTAATTTCTTTTAATAAAACACGGCGGACCTGACAGGTCCGACCGGCATAAGGATGTTTT
>DBWC01000114.1:3716-5848 GCA_002308615.1 Clostridiales bacterium UBA1248 | reverse complement strand
AAATTCGGAATCACATTAAAACAGTAAATACTGATAATTCAGTTTTCTTGCAATAAACGAAAGCAGTACGTTCAAGCCAAGGCACAAAATTATGAGTATAAAACCGTACGGAAATGTTTTTCTGTCCACTCTCGTATTCACTTTTTCCGACCGGATCTTCATAAGTGTTCTCCCGGTTTTTAAAATATAGATAAAGACACTATACTTGTTTTATTATATCATATTTTTTTACGGTTTGCAAGCATATAATGAAATGATAATAAAATAATTTTGTACTGTTGAAACACAAAATAATATTATTTGCATATTGTTCATATAAATTTATATTTTGGTTGTTGCCGTGAACACATACTCGTAGTAAAATTATTTAGGTTATACATTTCAATATTCGGCAAACCCGGGGCAACCCGGTGACGCAAAACTAAAGGGTCTCACGGTGAGACAGCCAGCTGCACTTTTTTAAACGGCATAGCCGCGCGGCTGAGTTGCCGGTTTTTTTATTCTGACTTATCCGTAATAGTTAAGAAAGGCGTTTTACCCATGCATTTGAAAATAAAAACAAAAGCCGTAATGATGATGATATTGTTCGGCATCATCATCGGCTCCGTATCGCTTCTGATCTGCGGCAGGGTCTTGGCAAAAACCGTTGACAGGCAGTACAGAGACGACGCGACGAGCATAGCTGCGACCGTGGCAAAGGTCATAGACGCGGAAAAATTCGAGCGTTTGAAAAACAAAGTATCATCCATATACGACGCGGCAGAAAACAAGGTCAGCAGCGACGATTGGGGCTCGGATGAGTTTTACGAATATATCGCATTGTTTTCTGACGTTGAAAATGAACAGGATTTCAAAGATCTGCGCGATTATCTACGTGAGATACAGTCTGTAAACAACGTTGACTGTCTGTATATAGTATATCTGGACGCGCCTACAAAAGCTTTCATTTACCTCGTTGACGCCGCGGAGGAGGACGCGTGCCCGCCCGGCTGCAACGACCCGCTGTATGAACAAAACTATCAGCTGCTTGACGATCCCACGGTCGGATTCCCGGCGTACATAACGAACACGGAAGCATACGGCAAACTCGTTACCGCCGGATCGCCCGTATATAACGCCGACGGCGCCGTCATAGGCTACGCGATGGTCGATATTTCGATGAACGACGTACGTATGGAACAGATAGAAAGCATCCTGCGCCTGCTTCTGTTCCTCGCTCTTGCGGCCGTTGTGATCATCGTTTCAGCCGTCGTACTTATAGATTTTACCGTTATCAAACCGATCAAAAAGCTTTCCGATTCCGCATCCGGCTATTATACCGGTGACGAAACGATAGAACATAACGAATTTTCAAAGCTCAACATCAACACCGGAGACGAGATAGAAACGCTTGCGGATTCCATGAAAAAGATGGAAAACGACCTGAACAAGCATATAAAGAACCTGCTTTCCGCTACCAACCAGCTTTCCATCTCAAAAAGCGTCGCCAACAGGATGACGGAGCTTGCCACGACCGACACTCTCACCGGCATACGCAACAAGACCGCTTACGACTACGATATCAAATCGCTTGACCGTCAGATACAGGAGGGCGAGACCAGATTCGGTATCGCCATGATAGACCTTAACTTCTTAAAGCACACGAACGACACATACGGTCACGAAAACGGCAACGCCGCGCTCATGTCGCTTAGCAGGATCATATGCGGCGTATTCGTACATTCGCCCGTGTTCCGCGTAGGCGGCGACGAATTTACCGTGATACTCATGAACAACGACTATGATAAGATAGGATCGCTTGAAGCAGAATTCAACGAAAAGATCGCATCCGTTTACGCCGACGAGTCGCTTGACCCGTGGATGCGCATATCCGCGGCGCTCGGTTACGCGCTCTACGATCCCGAAAAGGATCACGGCACAACCGACGTGTTCAACCGCGCCGACAAGGAGATGTACACGCACAAGCGTCAGATGAAAGAAAGCGGAGCAAAACCGCTGTAAAACAAAAAAATCCGGCTGCCGCGTTTATGCGGCAGCCTCAGAGCGAAGACAAACTCCCTCAGTCATCCGGGAATGATCCCGGATGACAGCTCCCTCGGGGAGGGAGCCTTGATTTGCCTCCCTCTTTGAGG
>DBWC01000114.1:0-3644 GCA_002308615.1 Clostridiales bacterium UBA1248 | reverse complement strand
TTCTTAAATGCTTTGTCTGCAAATTGCGGCTGCCGCGTTTATGCGGCAGCCTTTTTGATCTCATTCCGAAAACATAACGCCGTGTTTTCCCTGCTGTTTTACTTTATACAGCACTTCGTCGGCGGCTTTTACGACCTCGTTTATGTCGTCTTCGATAGCTCCGAACGCGACGCCGGCGCTGATAGAAACGTCAGGGAGACCGTCGTAGCTTTCCGAAAGATCGTCGTTTATATAATTTAATTTTCTTCTTATTATACTTTCGCGGCGTTCCTCCGCGGCTATATCGTTAAGTATGATTACGAACTCGTCGCCGCCCATGCGGCAGATAAAGTCGCTTGAACGGAATATGCTTTTGAATTTGCTCGCCGCCTTGACGAGTATCCTGTCGCCCGTATCGTGTCCGTAATTGTCGTTGATGTGCTTGAAATCGTCTATATCCACGACAATCAGCGCGTAATTGTCAAGCACGCCGGACTTGCATATGCTTTCAAATCCCGCGCGGTTGAACGCGCCGGTAAGTATATCGTGCGTCGCCTCGTATTTGAGCTGCTTTTTCTGCGCGCGGTTCGCCTCAAACATTTTGTTGTACGTTTTTGCAAGGAATTTATATTCGTAAGCGCCGCGAAGTGAAAGCGGTTTTTCCTCTTTTATGCTCGGTACGGCGCGCAAAAGCGGTTTGATGACCTGCAGCGTCGTAATGACGATGATGCCGGCTATAACGATGACAAGCACGACGATCATCACTCTCTGCACCGCAAGCAGGACGTTCAGCCTGTCAAGCGAATCGGCCATCATTTTTTCCGTTGATTCCGTCAGATGTCCGACGCTTGCCTGAGTCGCCTCGCTTATAATTTTTTTATATTCTTTATATACGTCGTCAAAAACCATATTGCGGGCGGTCTGCGCCTGCTCGTCTTTCGTTTTTGCTTCATCCGCCTCGGACAAAGCGACGTTTCTTACCGGTTCGGGACAGGATGAAAGCTCTATGCCGTACGCAAGCGCCGCCAGCTTCATCGAATAATACTCGCGGTCCATAAGCTCCACCGAGTTTCTCATCGCGACCTCAAGATCCTGGAACGCCGCGGTGCCGCTTATGATGTTCCTTACGCTTTCAAGCGCTTCCTCGCGTCTTTTCGTTACGTTAGCTTCCGTAAAATAGTTTTCCATATATTCCGGCTGACCGGTGACCGCAAAGGCGCGCACCTGCTCCGTGAGATAATCGGAGCCCGCCTGGAGCTTGACCGCGCTGCGCTCGCATATAATAAACTGATCGGTGTTCTCACGTACCTTTGAATAGCTGCTCGCCGTCATATACAGCGATATTAGCATAAGTACCGATATGATGACCGTGAATGCCGACGTGACGTAATTCAGCGTGCGGAGCGATAATGCGCGATCTTTTTCAATTTTTTTATCCGCTTTGTTTTCAGTCATAAAATCCTCCGTACGTTTTGCCGCAAAATGCAGAATACTGTTATATTGTATCATTTATTATGAATTTTGTCAAGTAAAATTACATTTTATTTTTACCGTTTTAAAATATGTAGTTTATTTTTCTTTTTTTTTAATTTTTTCTGACATAACTGCCAAATATGAAAAAAACTATTGACAAAAACAAAACGTTGGTATATAATGTTTCAGCGAATGATGTGATAGTGGGGGTCTGGTATGATCGATGAAGAATTAAATTCCGTACCGGAACCGTCATTATCGGAACCTTTACCGCCGGATCCCGCCGCGGAAGACGCGGAGGAAAACGCCCCGGTTTTACCTGCAGATCCCGCCGCCATGGAGGCTGAGACAGCGCCTGAAAATACGGGATCGACAGAGGATGAAAAAGCGGACGGCGTTGCGGAAGGACCGGATCTTTTCGAGGAAGAGGACGAGGATTACAAGCCGGAGCCTCCTAAGCCGGATTATCTGAAAATGACGCTTGAAACGCGCGTAATGCCGCTTGAAATGCGTTTTTCCCAGATAAACAGCACCTACAAAAAAGCTCCGTTCGCATACCGTTCTTTCACGTATGTGAACAGCGTTATAGACGGCGTGATATCGCCGGAACGCTACTCCTTCGCCGCCGATCAGACGGAACAGGGCATTCGTCTTTCCCGCTGGAATATTGCGGAGGCTGCGGCGGCTGTAAAGAAGCTGACCGACGCGGGCAGAAAAATAGAATTCGTTACCGCGCGCGTTTCGCCGAAGATCGTCGATCAGATCGATTTCTACGCGTATATAAAAGAATTTGCGGACGCCTGCAAAGTTACGGATTATTCAAAGCTGTGCCTTGAATTTCCGCGCACGGTCCTGTTTGAGGATCCGGAAAAGGTACGCGCCGCCGTGCTTGCGATGAAGCTTTTGAAGATGAAAAGCATGCTCACCGGCTGCGGTGCGAACGACAGCGCGATAACGCCGCTGCTCGATATACCGTTCGATTACGTCGTGCTCGCCCCTTCTCTTGCCTACCGTCTTGACGACCGCGGGAAAAAAGATGTAATGGAAGCGTTTCTCTCGTTTCTCCGTTTGCTCGGCTGCAATGTCATAGCCGAAAACGTGATAAACGATAAACAGATAGATATGCTCTTGAGTTCCGATTGCTGCGGCTACATACCGTCGCCGGAATACAGCGGACATTTTGAGCACGGGAGACTGCGTATGCCGCTTGACGAGGCGCTTCTGCAAAGCGACGGCGAGGAGGCGTTCTGATGGCAAAAGAAAAAACAGGCGTAACGATAAGACGAACGGCAACTGAAGTCAAGCGTTACAGACAGTACAGAAAATTCATACCCATTCTTATCGGCATACTGCTCCTCATACTTATTATCGGTTACGTTCTGTCCGTGCTTTATATGAAGTTCGGCGCGTTTACTGTCCAGGTCGCAAAGTTCGACCATCTGGACTATATGCTCACCCTGTCGGATACGCAGACGTTCAATTCGAACACGTCGCACTTAAACGCCGAGATATTTGAAAAGATAACGAACATTGACGGGCGTTCTCTTCCGGAATATCTTGACAACATAGACGGCGAACATAACGGAAGCAACTACATAGCGTATACGTTCTACGCCAAAAACGCCGGCAGAAGTACGTTTTCATATACGTACGACCTGTACGTGGCGAATATGACGCTGGATATAGAAAAAGCGGTCCGCGTAAGACTTTACGTCAACGGAAAATACACGGATTACGCGTATCCGAGGACGGACGGCGGCGAAGGACCGGAACCCGGCACCACGGCTTTTATGTCGAGAACGACCGTCGTAAAGGACAGGATAAACGACCTGGCGCCCGGCGAAATGACGAAATTCACCGTTGTCATCTGGCTTGAAGGCAACGATCCGGAGTGCGTTGATAAGATCCTCGGCGGCGAAATGAAGCTCGACATGTCGCTTGAAGTAATCCGCGACGAGATCGCGGAAACAGAGCAGGCGTGATATGCGCTCTTCTCTGCATAACATAATATTGAATGATATTCGCGGATGGCGGTCCGCGGGTTTCAGATAAAAACACTTAGAAAGGAAAAAACACAAACAATGAAAAAGACATTAAAACTGGTCCCTGCGTTTGCGATGCTGCTCGTTTCGGCTATACTCGTCAGCACATCGACCTACGCATGGTTCTCTATGAACTCCAGCGTTACTGCA
>DBWC01000043.1:2496-12016 GCA_002308615.1 Clostridiales bacterium UBA1248 | reverse complement strand
CGCTGCTCGCGGCGGGGAACCCCGGTCCCACAATCTCCGAAGAGATTGAGGGGGCAAAATGCGGCGGGAGCAAGCCCCCGCCCTACGGTAAATATGTGAAATTATTTTAAGTGAGTGAAGATAATGTTCAAGATCAAAAAAGACGAAATCGACAAGTTGTTTGAAAAGTTCGGTGAAGCATACGATCTGTTTCTTCCGGTCGGCGATTCATATAAAAAATATGAAAAAGGCGATAAGCAGAGCGAAAAATACAATACGGTACGCTCCCCGAAAGATTTCTTTTTCCCGCAAACAGAGAATATGATGAAATTCAAAGTCGAAGGTAAAAAGATAGAGCTGACGGACATAAGGACAGAAAAGGACGATTTTATAGTATTCGGCGTCCGCGCCTGCGACGCTAAGAGCTTTGACGTGCTTGACAGAGTGTTTTTATCCGAACCGGTCGACTCGTACTACGCGGAAAAGCGGGAGCACGGCATAATCGTTACCGAGGCGTGCCGCCGTCCGTCCGAGACTTGTTTTTGTCAGACTTTCGGCATCGACCCGTCCGAGCCCGGCGGGGATATATCAGTATGGCGCGATAACGAAAACATATATTTTAAAGCAAATACCGGAAAAGGCGAAAAAACGCTTGATAATATAAAAGATCTGCTTGAAAAAGCGGATGAAAACGATATAAAACCGATAAAAGAAGAGATAAAAAAGACGCTTGACAGACTTCCGTTGAAAGACGTTAAAACGGACGGCTTCGGCGCGGGTATGACGGACGAACTGTTTGAGCGACCGGAATGGGATCAGCTTTCACGGTCGTGTCTCGGCTGTGGAACGTGTACCTTCGTCTGCCCGACGTGCCAGTGCTACGATATCAAAGACTACAAAACAAACAAAGGCGTTCTGCGTTATCGCTGCTGGGATTCGTGTATGTATTCCGAATTCACGAAAATGTCCGCCGGACAGCCGAGACTTACGCAGAAGGAGCGTTTCCGTCAGAGGTTCATGCACAAGCTCGTGTATTTCCCCGAAAACAACGAGGGTGTGTTCGGCTGCGTCGGCTGCGGCAGATGCCTTAACAGCTGCCCGATATCAATGAACGTCGTAAAAGTCATAAAAACGCTCGGGAGGCAAAAATGACGAACGTAAATGAAACGCTTATCCCGGAAATCGCGGAGATAAAAAATATAAGGGTCGAAACGCCGGACGTAAAGACGTTTGTTGTGCTTGCGCCGGACGGCGTAAAGCCGTTTGAACACAAACCCGGGCAGTGCGCGATGCTGTCCGTCCCCGGAGCCGGCGAGGCTATGTTTTCGATAACGAGCTCGCCTACGGACACGGAAAAAATGGAGTTTTCCGTCAAAAAATGCGGCAGCTTTACAGATTTTCTGCATAACTGCGAGCCGGGACAGCAGCTTACCGTAAGAGGACCTTACGGCAGAGCGTTTCCCGTGGACACGGAATTTAAAAGCAAAGACCTGCTGTTCATCGCCGGCGGTATAGGTTTGGCGCCTCTGCGCTCGGTCATAAACTACTGCCGCGACAAAAAAGAAGACTACGGCAAACTCGATATAGTTTACGGCAGCAGGAGCAAAGACGATTTAGTGTTCTATAAAGAAATAATAGAACAGTGGCGTACGGATAAAAACGTAAACGTTTATCTTACCACAGACAGAGAGCAGGAAGGCTGGGACGGTCACGTCGGCTTCGTGCCGAACTTTGTAAAAGAGCTCGGCTTCGATACGAACAGGGTCGCCATAATCTGCGGACCTCCTATAATGATAAAATTCACCGTCGCAAACCTGCTTGATATGGGATTTGAGAAAACACAGATATATACGACCATGGAAATGAAAATGAAGTGCGGCGTAGGCAAATGCGGCAGGTGCAATATCGGCTCAAAATACGTATGTAAAGACGGTCCGGTCTTCCGGTTCGACGAGCTTGATACGCTTCCGAACGAATATTGAGGTGTAAGCATGGAAAAAACGGTAAATATATTTCTTTTCGGCAAAAAATACGAGGTGCCGGAAAATCTGACGATAATGACGGCTATGGAATACTCGGGCTATCAGCTCGTCCGCGGCTGCGGGTGTAGAAACGGTTTCTGCGGCGCGTGCGCGACGATATACAGAATTAAAGGCGACCGGGAGCTTCACGCCTGCCTCGCCTGTCAGACGAAGGTCGAGGACGGTATGTATATAGCCACGCTGCCGTTCTTCCCGCTTGTAAAGCAGGTGTACGATATTGAAAAAATACCGGTAAACGAGCAGGTGATGATGCAGCTGTACCCGGAAATATACGCCTGCGTCGGCTGCAGCGCCTGCACAAAAGCGTGTACGCAGGGACTGAACGTCATGCAGTACATTGCGTACGCGCAGAGAGGCGATTTTGAAGCGTGCGCGAACGAATCGTTTGACTGCGTCATGTGCGGCGTCTGCTCGTCACGCTGTCCCGCGGGCATATCTCATCCGCAGGTGGCGATGCTTGCAAGGCGCATAAACGGAAAATATATCGCGCCTGACTGCGAACATTTGAACGACCGCGTGAAAGAGATAAAAGACGGCGCGTTTGCGGATCTTTTAGCCGATCTTATGCGGAAGCCCGTCGACGAGCTGAAAGAGCTCTACAACAAACGCGAGATAGAAAAATAAGGGAGGCTTAATATGTATTCGGAAAGATTCAAAGCCTCGCTTGAGGCGGTAGAAAAAAACAGAGAACAGAACACCGGCTTCGAGCCGCAGAGGATGAGCGCGGAGCAGAAGGAAGAAATACTCAAAAAGTATCATCCCGACCACAGAGAAGATAAATTCGCGACTCTTAAAGTCGGCAAAAACAAAGACGATAAGGTACCTACGGAGCTGTGCGATATGTTATCGGCGCACAGCCGTATCGCGGGCAGAAGCATAGATCTTGATAACCCGGACTACGACGTCGACGTGCTTATAATCGGCGGCGGCGGCGCGGGCGCGTCCGCGGCGATAGAAGCGGATAACGCCGGCGCAAGCGTTCTCGTCGTGACAAAGCTGCGCATGGGCGACGCGAACACGATGATGGCGGAGGGCGGTATACAGGCGGCCGACAAGCCGAACGATTCCCCGGCTATACACTTTATAGACGCTTACGGCGGCGGTCATTTTGCCGCAAAGCGCGAGCTTTTGTCAAAGCTCGTATGCGATGCGCCGGACGCTGTAAAATGGCTGTCCGATTTAGGCGTTGAATTTGACAAAGCGCCGGACGGCACGATGATAACCACGCACGGCGGCGGAACCTCCCGCAAGCGTATGCACGCGGCGAAGGATTATTCCGGCGCGGAGATAATGAGGACTCTGCGCGACGAGGTGTACAATCGCGGCATAACCGTCGTTGATTTCACGTCGGCGATAGAGCTTATACTCGACGAAAACGGAGCCGCCGCGGGCGCGGTGCTGCTCAATATGGAGACAAAAGAGCTGCTTGTCGCACGCGCAAAGACGGTCATTCTCGCGACGGGCGGAGCGGGACGTATGCATTATCAGGGCTTCCCGACGTCGAATCACTACGGCGCGACGGCGGACGGTCTCGTCCTCGGCTACAGAGCCGGGGCAAAGCTCTTATACGCCGATACGCTGCAGTATCACCCGACAGGCGCGGCGTTCCCGGAGCAGATATACGGTGCGCTCGTTACGGAAAAGGTGCGTTCGCTCGGCGCTAAGCTCGTGAACGCAAAAGGCGAGGTATTCGTGCATCCGCTTGAAACTCGCGACGTCTGCGCGGCGTCGATCATACGCGAATGCGGCGAGCGGAATAACGGCGTTGATACCGGAAACGGACTCGGCGTATGGCTCGATACGCCGATGATAGAAAAGATAGGCGGAGCCGGTACGATAGAAAAAAGAATACCCGCAATGATGCGTATGTTTGCCAAATACGGCATAGATATAAGAGTCGAGCCGATACTCGTCTATCCGACTCTGCACTATCAGAACGGCGGACTTGACATAACGGCTGACTGCATGACGGGCGTGGAAAACCTCTTTGCCGCGGGCGAGGTGGTCGGCGGCATACACGGCAGAAACAGGCTTATGGGCAATTCGCTTCTTGATATCATAGTTTTCGGCAGATCCGCGGGTAAAAACGCGGCGGAGAAGAGCAGGAGCGTTAAAACCGGTAAACTGACGCTCGATCACGTTAAAAAATTCGAGGGCGAGCTTGACGCCGCCGGCATAGAAACACAGCTTGTTTCACCTAAGCTTCTGCCGGATTACAATAGAAAGGGAAAGATTCTGTAATTATGAGCTTGTTCGGAGGAGCGCTGTCGGTCGAGGGAGTCATATTTCTGATATTCTCCGTTTTTGTAATAGCCGCGGCGGGATACGGTCTCGGACGGATAAAGATAAAAGGCGTTTCGCTCGGAACGGCGGGCGTGTTTATAATCGCACTGTTATACGGCTGTTTCTTTTTCAACACGCTTGGCGCGGAGCTTTCGGTAAAATCGGGCGAAATAAGTTTGACATATGTGTCAAACGGACTGAAAATAATAGAAAACATCGGGCTTATAATGTTTGTGACCGCGGTCGGTTTTATAGCGGGACCGGGATTTTTCCACAATCTGAAAAAGCATTTCAAATCTTACGTCATACTGTCGCTTGTGCTTGTTTTAACAGGCGGTACGGTATGCGCCGTATGTATACTTACAGGAAAGAATTTCAGTACGCTTGACAGTAAAGAATTTACCGCCATGCTTGTGGGCATCCTTTCCGGAGCTCTGACAAGCACGCCGGCGTTTTCCGCCGCAAAAGCGACGGTTACGGGCATCTCGCCGCAGCTGGAGGATCTTGTAACGGTAGGTCACGGGATAGCGTATATTTTCGGCATTATCGGAATAGTGCTTTTCATACAGATAATACCGAAAATACTGAAAGCCGATATGGAAAAAGAACGCGCGATCTTAGCGGCGGATATCGCCGGCAAAAAGACTGACGATACGAAGAAAAAAAACTACGTACAGCTTGACGGATTCAGTTTTCTGCCGTTCTGCGCCGCCGCCGTGCTCGGAATAATCATAGGCTCGTTCAAGGTGCGGAATTTCTCGCTCACCATAACGGGCGGCTGTTTGCTCGTTTCGCTTTTACTGGGACACTTCGGACACATCGGAAAGGTTTCTATCGTGCCGAGCGACAGGACGCTCAAGGTCCTGCGCGAGCTCGGGCTCATGCTGTTTCTTATCGGCGCGGGCGTTGCCGGAGGCGCAAACTTCGTCAAGTATTTCAACTGGATCTATTTCGTTTACGGAATGATAATGACTGTCATCCCGCTTATAACAGGATTCATTTTTGCAAAATACGTGCTGAAAATGAAACTGCTTGACAGTTTAGGCGCCATATCCGGCGGCAGAACGTCCACCCCGGCGCTCGGCGCGCTTATAAACACCGCGGGAACGGAGGACGTTGCCTCCGCGTACGCCGCCGCGTATCCCGTGGCGCTTGTTTTGGTCGTGATAGTGTCGGAGGTACTGATACTCATTTTCGGACAGTAGAGAAAAGATAATTAAAAATTCAGATTTAAAAATCAAGAAAAAAAACGGCTGTGAAAGCCGTTTTTTCAGAGCGAAGACAAACTCCCTCAGTCATCCGGGAATGATCCCGGATGACAGCTCCCTCGGGGAGGGAGCCTTGATTTGCCTCCCTCTTTGAGGGCGCGACGCGTTAAGAAAATCTCACGGTGTGAGATTTTTAGCCAAAGCGGTGAAGCGATCTATGATCGCGAACCGGACAGTGTCAACGAAGTTGACGGAAGGAGTTATTCTTAAATGCTTTGTCTGCAAATTGAAAAAACGGCTGTGAAAGCCGTTTTTTTGTATCTTATTTTTTCGGCGCGTGCGCGGTGTATTCCTTTACGTCAAGTATCGTCTCGCCGTCCACCTGCAAAGCTCTCGGAGAATCGAATTCCACCTTTATCTCCTTGCCGGTCATTATCGTGACCATGTTTTTGTGCTTTATGTGTTCGCCCTTGAATATGGACGGGAACGCCGCGAGCGTTCTGATCCTGCCCGCTCCGTGGAACAGCATGACGGATAACGTCTCGTTATGCAGTCTGTCCTGCTCCGGCGCCGCGTTCATGCCGCCGCCGTAAAACCTGCCGTTCATCGTAGGCGCGAGCCACGCTTTTTCAAACACGTGCTTTACGCCGTCCACGGTGACCGTCGCCGTCGTCGGCTTGTAGTGGAACAGAAGTCCGTTTATCGCTATGCTCGTGTAGTTTACGGGCTTGTCGGACAGTTTTTTCTGCTCGTCTCCGACCTCGCAGCAGTAGCCGTCTATGCCGTAGCCTATGCCGTTCAGGAATTTATAAGTCTTTCCCTTTATCTCAGCGGTGGGCAGATTTTTAACGTATTCGGTGATCGGGAACGGATCGGTCACGTTGTCCTTGCCAAGATCGTGCGCAAAGTCGTTTCCGCTTCCGCCCGGCAGATGGTATATCTCGCATTTTACGGGCAGCTCCTTTGACAGATTGATAAAGCGGTTCAGCGTTCCGTCACCGCCGCATATCACAAGCTTGTCGGTCTCTTCGATCTTTGCAACGGTCTCGCCGTAGGTTTCCGGCGCCGTCATGTCGCAGAAGACACATTCTTCATCCTTGAAGAATTCCGTTAAGTGCTGACGGTCTATCGGATCTTTTCCGTGTCCCGCCAAAGGATTGTAGAATACGTATACTTTGGACATAGCTGTTTTTTCCTTTCGTTATATATAAACAAAATTTAATCCTGATCGGTCTCGCCGTTTTCCGCTTCCTTTTTGCCCGATCTTATAAGTCTGACGTTGCCTATCGTGTACAGGATGAACGACAGGATTACAAAGCAAGTGGACGCCGCAACGAGTATCACCGATACCGTGAAAGGTATCTGCGTGCCGCCCGTGAATATGGGCCATACTATGTGCGTCGTCATCATCAGGTACAAAACGGTGGAGGCGAGCTTTCCGTGCCATTCCGCGCTTATTACTTTTTTCGTCGCCTTTATGACGGCTATCCCCGTTATAGCGTCGGAGACCTCCTTGATAAGCAGGAATACAAGCGGTATTATCATATAATTAAAGCGGAAAATAAGGCAGATGATTATAGCCAGCTGCGTGAATTTATCCGCCACGGGATCAAGCATTTTGCCGAGGTCGCTTATCATATTGAAGCGCCGCGCTATAAATCCGTCCGCCAGATCGCTTACGCCGGACACCGCGAGCAGTATAACGGTCATAACGTCGTTTTTCAGTATAACGTATGACCAGATAAAGACCGGTATGAGCAAAAGACGGAACATTGAAATAACGTTCGGTACGGTAAATATCCTTTTTGAGTAATCCTTTTTTTTGTTCATGGTAAACCTCATTTCGGCTATTCAGCGTAATTTTACAATATTAATCATAACTTATTATCAACTTTACATCAATTTTTATTAAATTTTTGTATTTATTTTATTAAAAATCTATATTTTCATAAGTCCGCATCAAAAGTCGCCGGCCGTCATACGGACTGATCTCGTTTATATCGCATATCACGCCGCCGTCATATAATAAAAGCAGGACGTTATTATTATTTTGAAAGGAATGAACCAAACGATATGAATGAGATCAAGCTCGCCGTGACAGGCGGGGATATAAGAATGATATACTGCGCAAAGGAGCTTGCGTCGCGCGGCTTCGAGGTCGGCTTCTGCGGGTTCGATTCCGGCGGATCAGACTGCGGAGACGCGGTCAGATGCAGGACGGCAAAGGACGCCGTAAAAGGAGCGGCGGCGGTCATACTGCCCGTACCGTTTTCGTTTGACGGATGCAGACTGAACGCGCCGTTTTCGCGCGAAGACATACGGATAGACGATCTGCTTGACGCCGTTATGCCTACTCAGCTCGTTTTAGCCGGGCTCTGCTCGCCGGGGTTTATGGAAAAAGCGGACGCCCTGAGCCTGAGCGTGATAGATTATATGAAGGATGAAGAGCTGACGGTAAAAAACGCGATACCCACGGCCGAGGGTGCGCTTGAGCTTGCGATGAAGGAGCTTCCCCGCACGGTACACGGCTCAAGGACGCTCGTTTTAGGCTACGGACGCGTGGGAAAGACGGTAGCCGCCGCGTTTTCCGCGCTTCATTGCCGTGTGACTGTCTGCGCAAGACATAAGGACGCTCTCGCCTGGGCGTGCGCTTCCGGATACGATACCGCGGATATGAAAGATCTGTGCCGCGCCGTATCAGGCAAGGACGTTATAATAAACACGGTGCCCGATCTTATTATGGACAACAACGCGCTTTCTTTTACCGGCAAAGACACGCTGATAATCGATCTGGCGTCCGTGCCGGGCGGAGTTGATTTTGAAGCCGCGGCGCGCTACGGATTAAAGGCGATTCACGCGCTGTCGCTGCCCGGCAAGGTCGCGCCGCTGACAGCCGGAATAAACATAGCGGACGCCGTTTGCGGCATCCTGCGGAAGAAGGGCGTATTATGAAAATAGGATTCTGTATCTGCGGCTCCTTCTGTACGCACAAAAAAGCGCTTCTTGCTATGAAGGAGCTGTCGGAAAAATACGAGATCGTGCCCGTGTTATCGGAGCGCGCCGCTCATACGGACACGCGTTTCGGCACACATGACGCGCTTATAGATGCGGTCACGGAAATATGCGGCAGGCCGCCCGTCATGACCGTGGAGGATGCGGAGCCTCTCGGACCGTTTGAGCCGCTCGACATGCTCGTTATCTGCCCGTGCACCGGGAACACCCTGTCAAAGCTCGCCTCCGGAGTATCGGACAGCTCAGTGACGCTCGCCGCCAAAGCCACGCTGCGCGCGGACAGACCGGTGCTTATAGCGCTCTGCTCAAACGACGCGCTCGGCGCGAACCTTAAAAACATAGGCGCGCTTTTGAACCGCAAGAATTTTTATTTTGCGCCGATGTATATGGACGACAAAGAAAAAAAGCCCCATTCGCTCGTCTGCGATTTTCAAATGCTTGATAAATGCATACAGGCGGCGAATGAGGGAAAACAGATCACTCCGGTCTTTTTTCAGATGTGACTATGCCGAGCGTAAAGCACACGGAAAAGTATTTTCCGTATTCGGATTCCGCCCAGATGATCCCGCCGTGAGAGCCTATTATCTCGCGGCAGATTGATAAGCCGAGACCGGCGACGGAACGGCTCGTATCCGTTGTGTAAAGCGGCTCGAATATCTTTTCAAGCTGATCGGGCTTTACGCCGCAGCCGTTGTCGGTTATCTTTATCACGACGTCGTCTTTGCGGCGCGACGCGGAAAGCGATATTTCAAGGTCGCGCTTGTCGGAATGGCGCAGGGAATTGCTCACGACGTTTGTGAATACGCGGCGCAGACGCGCTTTGTCCGCATAGATCTGTTCGTCCTCGCAGCCGTTCATATCGCATTTTATAACGGCTCCGCTGTCAAGCGTATCGGCTTTTATGCTCTCCGCGGCGGACGACAAAAGCTCGCCTACAGTCATGAACTCACGCTTCAGGTTAAGGTCGAGGTTGTGGCTGAGATAATCGTCAAAGCC
>DBWC01000043.1:0-2387 GCA_002308615.1 Clostridiales bacterium UBA1248 | reverse complement strand
GAGAGGAGTTTTTATATCGTGTGAAATGGACGCGATAATGCGGTTCTGCGCGGATTTTTCCTCGTCAAGCTGATTTGTTAAATTTGCAAAGCTGTTGTAAAGCTCGCCTATCTCATCGTTGCGCTCAACGCGGCTCATTTTTTTGCCGGATCTGTAGCTTTTTATACCGTCTATCAGCTTTTTGAGCGGCTTGGTTATTATAAAGCGCACGGATATGACGGACGCAAGAAGCGTCAATACGTGCACCACGGGTATAACTGTGAACGATACCGCGGGATTCGTGTCCGGCATCGTGAAGAGCACGGTGACGGCGGCGTTTATCGTAAACGCGGCGACTATTATTATAGTCAGCTTTGTGCCGAGCTTCATATCAGTTCACCGGCGTGAATTTATAGCCCACGCCCCAGACCGTTTTTATATATTTCCCCGTGACGTCTATCTTATCGCGCAGGTTTTTGATGTTTACCGCTACGGTACCGGGGTCGCCGTAATCCGTACCCCAGACGGCCTCGAATATCTGATCGCGCGAAAGCACCTTGCCCTCGTTTTCCATAAGATACTGCAAAAGCTGGAACTCCCTTGCCGACACGGGTATCTTTTCACCGGCTTTGTACGCGGTGTACGTGTCTCTGTGTATCTCGATGTCGCCGCATTTTATCACGTTTGATTCGCTTATCGGATGCGCGCGCTGCTGGCGGCGGATGTGGGCCTTTACGCGCGCCACGAGCTCGTCAAGCACAAACGGCTTTGCTATATAGTCGTCGGCTCCCATGCCGAGGCCGAGAAGCGTGTCTATCGTCCTGTTTTTCGCGGTGACGAAAATGATAGGGCACGAAACGGTGTCCCTTATCCTGCGGCATACCTCGAGCCCGTCCATACGCGGCATCATTATGTCAAGCAGTATGAGAGAATACTCCGCGGAGTGTTCTATTTTGTAAAGCGCCTTTTCGCCGTCGCTCACTATTTCCGTCTCATAACCCTCGTCCGTAAGCGCGTCGGAGATGAGCTCCGCTATCGAGCGGTCGTCGTCCGCTATAAGGATCCTTGCCATATTTTTCTTCCTTTCACAGTTTTATGCGGAAATTCTTGCCGCATTTGGGGCATTTTACGTCGTGCACACCCTTTTTATAGGGAAAACGCAGGTGGTTTTTACAGCCCGGGCATTTTCTGTATCTGTATTTTTTGATATATCTTATACGGTTGAACTGACGGATAAAAAACGATCTCACGGCGAATAATATTTTTGTAAAAACCACGTTTTCGCGCCTTCTTTTGTCTATGTTTTTTGACATTATGCGCAGTATCGAAAGCACCATAAGCACAATGGACAGCCCGCGCAGTATATAAGACGGGACGCCGGGGAAAAAGAACGCGAAAAACAGAAGGATCATACAAACGATCATCAAAAACATATTCAGCTGATCCGAGCCGTATCTGCCGTAAAAAAATCTTGCAAGCTTTTCTTTGAAATTCATATTAGGCCTTTCATATTTTCGTTACGTCGTGTATATTATAAACTAAGAGAGCAAAAAAGTCAACACAAATAACGTAAACACAAATAAACTTTCTTTTTATTGTCATATCTCTTGACAATTTCATAAAAATAGGATAAAATAGAGATGAGAAATAATGAAAGGATATGATAAAATGTCGGAAGAACTTTTTGATGAGGATGAAATAATAACTTTAACGGACGAGGACGGTAAAGAAGAGAAGTTTATAATACTCTGCGTTATAGAGTACAACGGCAGCCAGTATTACGCGCTTTTGCCGGAAAAGCCGGAAAAAGGCGAGGAGGACGGCTACGTGATCCTGCGCGCGGAGGAGGAAGAGGGAGAGACCATGCTCGTCACCGTGGACGACGATGAGGAATTTGACGCAGTTGCCGACGAGATAGACGAATACCTGAATTCCGAGATAGACTACGACGAAGAATGATAAGCGGAAACAAATAAAGATCATCCTGCTTGGTTAGTGATGGTGCGGGTGTTAAAACCCACGAGAGAATAATGGAGTCCGGGCTTCCCGTGTCGGGTACGCAGACCTCCCCTTTATCCCCTGTTCAAGCGACCGGGATCTACCGGCATCGCGCACGGGATAACGGGACGTTGGGAGCGCAATGTTCGGGAGAGGACACCAACCTGCACAGGCAGGGTTTCTCAATACCCGACCACACGGCCCGGCGGGAGTTTTTGTTCGTCGGTGCCGAACAGTGAAATATTCCGCCGGAGGCGGAATGTGAAATGTCCTTCGGACGTGAAATTTGCCCTGCGGGCAAGTGAAATTCGCCTGCGGCGAGTTAAGGAGTCGCTGCGCGACAAATTTGGGGGTCCCCACCCCTCAAGGCACGGCAATGCCGTGCCACCCCCAAACCCCCTGTTCCCCTC
>DBWC01000010.1:1855-3643 GCA_002308615.1 Clostridiales bacterium UBA1248 | reverse complement strand
GAACCCCCACCGCTGTTCGCGGCGGGGAACCCCGGCCCGTCATTCAGAGAATGAGGGGGGCGACGCGCGGGTGTGAGGAGGGACGCCGACGCGCGCGGCTTTAGCCGCAAAAAACGATAACAGTATAAAACAAATCCGAAAAAAAATAAAAAACATCTTGCAAATCGTGCTGTTATATGATAAAATAAAGAAAATTAATAATAACGAGGTTTGATATGAGCATACCGAGGAGTGAGCATCCTTTTCCGCAATTCATGCGCGATAACTGGATAAATTTAAACGGGCAGTGGCAGTTTGAAATTGATCACGGCAGAAGCGGTGCGGAGAGAAAACTGTTTGAGGCGGACAGCTTAACAGGTGAGATAACCGTCCCGTTCTGCCCGGAATCGGAGTTATCCGGTATCGGAAACAAGGATTTTATGAACTGCGTCTGGTATAAAAGAAAAGTAACGCTGCCGGAAAGCTTCAAAGGCGGACGCACGATACTGCACATCGGCGCGTGCGATTATTTGAGCACCGTCTGGGTAAACGGAGCGGAAGTCGGGTCACACAGAGGCGGCTATATTTCTTTTTCATTTGATATAACGAAATACCTGCGCGACGGCGAAAACGACATAACCGTGCGCGCGGAGGACGATAACCGCGCGGGCATACAGCCGGCGGGCAAGCAGAGCAACAACTATAATTCATACGGTTGTTTCTATACGCGTACGACCGGTATCTGGCAGACCGTCTGGCTTGAAGCCGTGCCGGAGGCTTATATCGTATCGGCTAAATACTATACGAAGATCGACGGAACGGTGCGTATCGACGCCAAAACGGCAAACGCATACGGAAAAACTCTAACGGCTGCAGCGGGCGGCGTATCTCAGAGCGCGGTCGTTTGCGGCGAGCATACGGAAATTACTTTAAAAATAGATGATCCCAAGCTCTGGGCGCCCGGCGAGCCGAATCTGTACGATCTGACGCTTACGCTCGGCGAAGACGTCGTGCACAGCTATTTCGGCGTACGCGAAATATCCGCGCACGATCACAGATTTTACGTAAACGGCAAGTCCGTTTTCGGCAGATTCATATTAGACCAGGGCTTTTATCCCGACGGCATATATACCGCGCCGACGGACGAAGCGCTCAAACACGATATCGAATTGTCGATGGCGTGCGGCTACAACGGCGCGCGCCTGCATCAGAAAATATTCGAGCCGCGTTTTTTATATCACGCGGACAGGCTCGGTTATATGGTCTGGGGCGAGCACGCCAACTGGCTGCTCGATCTGGCAAATCCGAACGCCTGGCGCGCATTCGTGTGCGAATGGCTGCAAGAGGTGGAGCGCGATTTCGACCATCCGTCCGTTATAGGCTGGTGTCCGTTCAACGAAACACAGCAGAATCAGGACGGGGAGCTTTTAAAATACGTTTATAATATGACGAAAGCGCTCGATCCGACGCGCCCGGTCATAGACACGAGCGGCTGGTTCCACGTAAAAGGCTTCTGCGATATGGTGGACTGTCACGACTACGAGCAGGATCCCGTCAAATTCAAGGATAAATACGATAAACTCATGACCGGAGAGCAGATAGGCGACTGGACGGGACCGTACCCGGACGAGCTTTGCTTCGTCTCCGAATTCGGCGGAACGTGGTGGGCGCCCGGCGTTAAAGGCGGCTGGGGCTACGGCGCGTCGCCTTCTGATATGGATGAGTTTTTGCACAGATACGAGGGACTCGTCTCGGCGCTTTTGCAGAACGACAAGCTCTGCGCCTTCTGCTACACGCAGCTGACTGACG
>DBWC01000010.1:578-1847 GCA_002308615.1 Clostridiales bacterium UBA1248 | reverse complement strand
CAGAACGGACTTTACACATACGACCGCAAGGCGAAGTTCCCGGTGGAAAAGCTTTACTCCATAACCTCCGCCAAAGCCGCGGCTGAAGATGAGTAAGGTAAGAACAAAAAGAATAACAGGCACCGTTATATCAGCGGTGCTTGTTCTTGTCCTGTGCGTAGTCGGTATAATTCTTACGACCGACCGCCTGCCGGACAGGCTCTCGCCCGGCGCGTACCGCGCGGTGTTTTTTGACGTGGGAGAGGCTGACTGTATACTGTACCACGGCGACGGCGCGGTCATACTCACCGACGCTCCGGCAAACGAGACGGAGGAGCTTATCGGATATCTTGAGCGTATGCGGATCAAGCGGATAGATTACTTTATAATAACTCACTATGACAGCGACCACGCGGGCGACTCCGTAAGGATAATAGAAAAATTCGCCCCGGAACACGTACTTATGCCGGAGCCGGTATCGAAAAAGGACGACGTATATAACAATATAGTCAAAGCAACCAAAGAAGAGCAGAGGATAACGGCGAAAACAGGGCAGAGCTATACGGCAGGCGACGTTGTTATAGACGTCATGGCGCCGAACGGCAAGGGGACGGATAACAACGATATGTGTATCGTCTGCAAGCTCACGTATAAGGAAACGTCATTGCTTTTATGCTCCGATATAGATACGAATGAGGAAAAGGTGATCTTGTCAAAATACGGCGACAGCATAAGATCGGATTTGCTTAAGGTCGCACACCACGGCTCGCGCTATTCTTCGTCTGACGCGTTCATCTGCACCGTGTGCCCGAAGTACGCCGTCATATCCTGCGGACCGAATACATACGGCCATCCGGACAAGGACGTAATACAAAGATTGAAAGCGATCAACGCTGAAGTTCTGACCACACAGCAGAACGGTGTCATAATTTTTGATTTCTTTTCGGATTCTGTCGTACGCGTGAAATAAGGCGTCAAGTTGCACAAAAATAATTGGGAAATTTTGGGAATTTTTTTGGTAAAAAACTGTTTAAAAGGTCTTGCAAAAATTGGAAAAATGTGGTATTATAATCCCAGAAATTACCAATTATGAAAGGAAAAGGAAATTATGGATACAAAAATAAAAGTTCTGATCGCAGATCCCACTCAACAGTTCTGCAAAACCGTGCACGAATATCTTGTAAGAGAAGGCGATTTTCTGTGCGACGACGCGTACGACGGGGAAGAGGCGCTTGCAAAAGCAAGAGCGATACAGCCGGATTTTATAATATGCGATATGTGGCTGCCGAA
>DBWC01000010.1:311-499 GCA_002308615.1 Clostridiales bacterium UBA1248 | reverse complement strand
ATATTCATAGAAGCGGACGAAGCCGGAGCGGCTTACTGCATGGTCAAGCCGATAGACAACGCCGTGCTCGCCGAGAGGATGAAACGGCTTTATAAGATGAAAAACGGCATAATAAAAGCCGGTGTCCATATAGACCGGGATAACGATATAGAAACGCAGGTGACGCGGATAATACATCAGATAGGCGT
>DBWC01000010.1:0-284 GCA_002308615.1 Clostridiales bacterium UBA1248 | reverse complement strand
GGTTATCAGTATCTGCGCTGTGCGATCCTCATGGCTATAGCGGACGGAGATATAATAAACGCCGTGACAAAAGCGCTTTATCCGTCCGTCGCAAAGAAGTATAAAACGACATCTTCAAGAGTCGAGCGCGCCATACGCCACGCCATAGAGGTAGCCTGGGACAGAGGCGACGTTGAAACGCTGAACTCGTATTTCGGCTACACCATACAGAACAACCGAGGCAAGCCTACGAATTCCGAGTTTATCGCCATGATAGCGGACAATCTGCGGCTGAAAAACAAGAT
>DBWC01000054.1 GCA_002308615.1 Clostridiales bacterium UBA1248 | reverse complement strand
TTGCAAAAATCAAGAAGAATCCCTCTTTCTCCACAGCCCTTTTTATGTACTCCCCGTTAATAATAATAGCAATATGTAAAATCACGGACAACTTTCATCAAAAACGTTGAAAAATCAAAATATATATGTTATAATACGTTTGAATATAACGGCGGAGGAAAGGCGGGACCGGACGCGGGTGTCATGGCGGCGGTTCCGGATAGTATAGAATGCGGGATACAAAAAAACAACGCGGATTTTTGATCTTTATAATATACGGCGTTTTTGTTTTGCTGCTTGCCGTATTTGCCGTGATCGCGCTGAGCTGCGTTCACGGAATCGTTCTTGAATACGACGCCGCTCAGCCAGAAAAGATAACAGACGAGTTTTTAAACGATCTTAAAGGCATCACGGACGATTCTTACGTTTTGCCGGAATATACGGAGCATTATCTGATCGGATCCGATAAATATAACGTCGGCACCGACCGTTCGTCTTTGGCTTATATCAAATCCGCGGTAAAAGACGAGCTTTCCGTAAGACTTGCCGGATCCTCGTCGGATGACGACGTGCTGTACCGCAAATACACGGTCCAGAGCGGTGGCAAAGGACTCGGAACGCTTACGCTTCGTGGCGTAAATCAGAGAACAAAGCTGTTTTTCTTCACAATGGCGGACTGGAGCGTTGAAAAATTCGAGCCTGTCGTATCTGCGGAATATTACAGTATAAAAATATATATGCCCGGCGACGTGCGCGCGTCGGTAAACGGCGTCGCCGTATCGGAGGACGAGATCAAAAGCGACGAAGACGTGCCGTATTGCTATATCGACGAGCTTTTGACGGAGCCGACAGTAACGCTTACGGAAAACGGCAAAGATGTCGAATTCGTACTGCAGAACGGCGTTATATATCCGGTCAGATATTGCTATACCCTGACGTTCCCGGACTATATAAAGGTGTTCGTGAACGGCGCGCGTGCGGAGCACGACAAAGTCTTTGACGGAAAATATCAGTACACGATCGCCGAGATGCTTGAGCCTTCGGTCGAGATAAAGGATGAAACCGGGTACAGCAAAACGGTAGATCTGCGGGATCCGGACGTATCGATATACGAGTATACCGTAACGATACCGGACGTCTATACGCTGACCGTTGGTGATTATGAACCTAAGCCGACCGGAAAAACAGAGAAGCACAAAGACGCCGATGCAATGTCGGAGTATTACGAGCTGTGCGGCGCGCGTCTTCCCGACGCCGTCGAATACCGCTTCGAATCGCTCGATCCGGACGCTGAATACGAGATACATACCGGGCAAGAGCTTATTAAAGTCAAAGGCCGAACGACCGTTATCACGGATCTGTTCCCGTCTGATACGCTGCCCGACGTTGCGGCGGATATCGACGTGTATAAGATCTGTATGGTGTGGAGCGATTTTATGACGTGCGATCTGGAGGGCAAGGAAAACGGATTCTATAACGTTGCAAAATATCTTGTTAAGGATTCGTCTTTATATAATTACGCTCGCAGCTGGGCGACCGGCGACGATATAACGTTCGGCTGGGATCATAAGATCCTCGGCGTTGAAGATACGAGTATAACGGATTATATAAAATACAGCGACACCTGTTTTTCGTGTCACGTCTATTTCAGAAAAGAAATGTTCGTATATTTCAACTCTATGCACCGCGAGGACGTCTTTGACAATACGGTTTACTTCATATATATCGACGATACAGACAACAATACGGATGATCCGCACTGGGTGATAGCTTCGCTTCACGGATGGGAGGCTGAATGATGAAAGCGCTTAAAATAACGGGAATAGTATTTCTATTTATAATAACGCTTCTTCTGGCGTTTGTGATCACGCTGTATCTCGGCATGAAAGATATTTGCGCGTCCGCAAAATCAACGCGGAACACGTTCGTCACAACTATACTTGAGACGGGTCAGTTCAAATTCCTCGCCTCATGGTGCTTAAGCGACGAAGAGATAGAAGAAGTTGTCAGGTCCAATTCAATGGCGATGCCGTCCGATGAAGTTCTCGACACCTCGCTCATAAAAATTTCGAGTGTCAGCGACCGCGGCAGCGATATCCACGGGACTGATATATCTTCATCCGTTAAAGACAACGGAAAAGAATCAGACCAAACGGATGAAAAGGATATTGAGATCATAAAGGTCTCCGGCATGACTTTCCAGGGCACTCTGATGATCGTAAAAGACCCGTCGCGCGTGTCAGTCGCAACTCTTTATAACGACGGCTGGCCGGAGCGCGGAAAGCCTCTGAAGGATATAGTTGAAAGGGACGGCGCGATCGGCGGCATAAACGGCGGCCTGTACGATTCTCATAACAACTGCGGAAAATGCCCTTACGGCGTGTGCATCAGCCGCGGCGAAATAGTCAGAAACAAACCGTCCGAGTATTCAAATCTCGTGTTTATCGGCTTGACCGAGGACAATATCTTACAGATAATCGATATCAACGGCAAAACAGAAAAAGAGATCGTGGAAATGAAAGAAACGCTGAAGCTGCGGGACGGCGTGTGCTTCCAGGAGGTCGCGTACACGGATAACAACCACTTCGTAACGCTTATCAAAAACGGCGTGCCGCGCGAAATGAACGGGAAGGGAAGCGGACTTAACCCGAGGACGGTCATCGGACAGCGCGCGGACGGAGCTCTGCTGCTCTTCGTGACGGACGGCAGAGGATATAACAACCATATCGGCGCGTCTGCCGGCGATCTGATAGACGTCATGATGCGCTACGGCGCGGTCAACGCTGCGAACCTCGACGGCGGTTCCTCAACCTGTATGTATTACGACGGCGAATACCTGCAGAACAGCGTAACGCTGATCTACTCCCAGACGTCGTGGAGACTGCCCTGCGCGTTCGTCATACACTGATACTGTTTAAATGATTTTTCCGTAACAACGGAGGTAAAAATGCTTTTCAAGGGACTTGACAAACTGAAGCGCGACGCCATAATGGCGGCGATAGTGCTGATGATAATAGGGATCCTGTTCCTTATCATCCCGCAGACGTATATAACGTTTATCGGAAACGTGACAGGCTTCGCGTTTCTTGTCGTTTGCGCCATTGCGATATTTGATTTCGTAGGTAGCACAAAGGCGCTGATCCATTATATCAAGCTCGCGCTCGGGCTTCTTATCGGACTTTTCGGCATCGAATTGTTTATATTCGATGAGCTTTTCGTTCTGATCCTTTCATCACGGATCGTCGGCGTACTGCCGATTATCCTGGGACTTATCGAAATATTCTACGCGGTGGTTTTCGCACGGCGCTCGAATCGCGGCGGATGGTGGGTCCTTGTGATTCTGTCGTTTGTTCTTTTGGCGGCAGGCGTCTGCGTTTTCGTCCTGCCTTTCATGAGCGGTATACGCGCAATGCTTTTCGTCATTGGCGGCTCGCTTCTTTACTCGGCGTTTATAAGTCTTCTGAGCCTGATCTGGATCTGGCCGATGTATAAGGAATAAGGGGGACACTGATATGAAAAAGCATAACTGCGTAAAAAAAGAAGCAAAGAAAAGTGCGGGCGGCGGAAAACGCGCCGCCGAGATCTTCGGCGTATTCGCAAAGCATAATTTCTACGTAAACGGCTTCACTCCCGACGAACTCAAAACGACGCTTGAAGACTTAGGTCCCACGTACGTCAAAATAGGACAGATCCTCTCCACAAGAAGCGACATCTTCCCGGAATCGTACTGCAAAAAGCTGTCGCTTCTGCGCAGCGAAGTAAAACCGCTCGATCCGACTGAGATCAAAGCGGAAATAGAACGGCAGACCGGAAAAAAGATAGACGAGATATATAAAGAATTCTGCGACGAACCGCTCGGCTCCGCGTCGATAGCTCAGGCGCATTACGGCGTTCTGAAGGACGGCACGAGAGTCGTGACAAAAGTCCAGCGTCCGCAAGTGGCGGATATGATGCGCAGCGATTTTGTGATCCTGAAGCACCTCTCCTCCGCGGTCACCGCCGCGAGCGAAAACAACGGAGAAGAATACGCCGTCGATCTGAAATCTGTCATAGAAGAACTTGAAAAAGTGACAGAATCGGAGCTTGATTTCAGAATTGAAGCGGAGAACACGCGCAAATTCAGGGAAAACTGCATTGAAGATCCTTCCGTTATATCCTGCCCGAAGATAATAGACGAGTTGACGACCGAAAAGATCCTTACAATGACGTTTGTCGACGGATATTCGATCTCCCATAGAGACCGCGTTGAAGAAGACGGATACGACCGCGTAAGTATAGGCAAGATAATAGTTGAGAATTATCTGCACCAGATACTCGACGTCGGAATGTTCCACGCCGACCCGCATCCCGGAAATATCATGATAAGCCGCGGCGTGCCGTACTGGATTGATTTCGGCATGATAGGATATATAAGCGATCAGAATATCGCGGTTATCCAGGATATCGTGTTCGCAATGCTGCAGAAGGACGTTGAAGCGCTGACAAACGCCGTTCTGTTCCTCGGCAAAACGACAGGCAAGATAAATAAAGCAAGGCTGATGGACGATATCGAGAATATTATAAGCAGATATATGTCCGCAAAAGATATTTCCGGCATCGATGTCGGCGCGCTGATGATAGATATAAAGGATATGCTCACGCAGCACAACATAAAAGTGCCTAAGGAGTATACCATGCTGATACGCAGTCTCGTTACGATCGAGGGCGTTTTGAACGATTTCTGCCCGGAGCTGAACATATTCGAGTATCTTACAAAGAAAATGTTCCAGCGCGCGAGAGAAAGCTTCAGCATAAGAGAAAAACTGACGTCTTTGCTTGAATCGCTCGCGATAACGGGAATGAACACGGCAAAGCTGCCCAGACTGACGTTCGACGTCCTGCGGAATCTCGCAAAAGGCAGAACGAAGCTGAATTTCGAGATAACCGGATATGAAGAGCCGCTCAGACAAATAGGAGAAATGGTCAAAAACGTTCTTTTAGCCGTTTTCTCATCCGTTCTGTTCTGCGGTTCGTGCACGCTGTGTACTACGGATATACAGCCGCAGACGAACGGCATACCGCTGATCGCCGTAATCGGCTTCGTCCTTTCCGTCGCGCTTGCGATATATACGGTGATCCGAATAACAAAGAAAAAATAATATTATATAATATTGAGCCGTGCGAAAGCACGGCTTTTTGTCCGGAGAAGAGTAATGTTGCCGGTTTTCCGCTTAACGTTTTATACGACAATTTACGACACACCCGGACGAGTGTAAATAAGGATAAAAATATGGTAAATAGGAGTTGACAAAGCTGAATAAAAGTGATA
>DBWC01000075.1:5673-12847 GCA_002308615.1 Clostridiales bacterium UBA1248 | reverse complement strand
CTTCCGGCTTCCTTCCGCACCCGACTCACTTAACTTTGTCCCTTTCCGCTCCCCTTCCGACGCAGGTTTCCTTCCTCCGCCCTCCACCGGAGCGCCTGTCTAATATATCACTTTTATTCAGCTTTGTCAACATTATTTTTTTAATTAATTAGGCTTTGTTACACACTGCCGGGTGTTTCATCTATATATTGATTTATTCCGCCCTTTGTGACAAAGATGTAGCATATCTGCGATAGAAGTTTTCATACTCCCCGTGATCGAGCGCGTCTCTGATCTTGCTCATAAGCTCGTTATAGAAATATAGGTTATGCATGACAGCCAGACGCATTCCGAGCATCTCTTTTGACTTGAGCAGGTGTCTTATATAGCCTTTTGAGTAATTTTTGCACGTCGGGCAGCCGCAGCTTTTGCTTATCGGCTCGCCGTCGCGCTCGTATTTCTTGTTGTTTAAGTTGACCGTGCCCTCCCACGTGAACAAAAATCCGTGACGCGCGTTTCTGCTCGGCATTACGCAGTCAAAGAAATCAATGCCGCGGTAAACGCCTTCTATTATATTCTCCGGGGTGCCGACGCCCATAAGGTAACGCGGCTTGTCCTGCGGAGCGAACGGCAGTACGTGATCGAGCACGTCGTACATGACCTCGGTCGGCTCGCCTACCGCGAGACCGCCTACGGCGCAGCCGTCAACGTCAAGCTCGGCGATCTGCTTCATGTGCTCGATGCGCAGATCGTTATACGTCGCGCCCTGGTTTATGCCGAACAGCATCTGATGCGGATTTATCGTGTCCGGCAGGGAGTTCAGCCGCTTCATTTCCGCTATGCAGCGCAGAAGCCAGCGCTGCGTGCGCTCCATTGACGCTTTCGCGTACGAATACTCGGCCGGGTTCTCCACGCACTCGTCAAACGCCATGGCGATAGTCGACGCGAGGTTCGACTGAATACGCATCGACTCCTCCGGCCCCATGAAAATGCGTTTGCCGTCTATATGCGAGGCGAATTTAACGCCTTCCTCGGTTATTTTGCGCAGAGGCGCTAACGAAAACACCTGAAAGCCGCCGCTGTCCGTCAGAACGGGGCGTTCCCAGTTGAAAAACTTGCGTATGCCGCCCATATCGCGTATCACGTCGTCGCCCGGACGGATGTGAAGGTGATAAGTATTGGAAAGCTCAATCTGACAGCCGAGGTCGTACAGATCCATCGTCGATACCGCGCCTTTAATGGCGGCGGACGTGCCGACGTTCATGAACACGGGCGTCTGCACCGTTCCGTGATCTGAGATAAAAATACCGCGCCTCGCGCGGCCTTCGGTTTTTATTACCTGAAACATCTTGATTCTTTACTCTTTATTATTTATTCTTTATTCTTTCGTCCGTAATCACGTGCTTCACCGCTTCACACGGGTTATAAAGTTCCGTTTTAAAAAATACGGGATATATAGTTTTATCCGTATCAAACGGGATCCATTCAAACGTTTCGGTGATCCCGCTTTCCGTGACGGAACTGCAGCGCGGCTCAAATCCGGGAGGCGTTTTCATATAGTAGTAAAAACATATTTCGTATATTTCGCGCCCTATATTGTCGCCCATGTCGCCGTAAAAGTAGTTTTCACTTATAAACCCGAGCCGGTCTATCGGAAGCTTTACGCCGAGCTCCTCGTAAACCTCGCGGATTATCGCCTGCTCCGACGTTTCTCCGATTTTTATGCGTCCGCCGACGGAATAGTAATAATCGTCCCTCGGGTTTTTTACCATCAAAACCTTGTTGTCTTTCGTTATAACGGCTCCGACGCGCAGATTTACCACGCCGTCGTCTACTCTTACGGTAATATCGCTGTTCATTTTACTGCCTTTCGCTGTACCTCGGAAAAGCCCCGATTGTTCGGGGGGTGGTGGGGTTTGGGGCGGTTCGGGGGGTGCGGGAGCCCCAATCTTAATTCTTAATTCGGGAGAGGATAGGGGTTCCCCGACGCGAACTTGAGAGCGTTGGGGGTTCACGTAAGACCCCTCCCCTACAATCATTTCTCGAACCTTTTTACGGATATGACTTTATGTTTTTCCGTATCGTACTCGAATATTGCGCCGTGAAGCGTGACGTGATTTTCCGAAAAATCAAATTTCACGGGCAGATGCATAGTCATCTTCTCTATTATATTTTCCTTTTTAATGCCGAGCACGGAATCGTCCGGACCGCACATGCCGAGATCCGTTATATATCCCGTTCCTTTCGGCATTATGCGCTCGTCCGCGGTCTGCACGTGCGTATGCGTACCGAAAATTATATCTATTTTGCCGTCAAAATAATGCGACATGGCGATTTTCTCGCTTGTCGCCTCCGCGTGCACGTCAAGTATCGATATATCGTACTTGCCCTGCGCGGCTTTAAGCATTTTTTCGACCGTCCGGAACGGACAGGCAAGCGGCTCGAGATATACGACGCCGAGCACGTTCATAATAAGGATATTGAGCCCTTTTTCCGGCAGGATAGTGTATCCTACGCCGGATACCTCGGACGGAAAATTACCCGGACGGACGATATTCTTCGTCTCATCCAGGTATTCCCGTATTTCTCTTCTTTTAAACGTGTGGTTTCCCATAGTGATACAGTCAACGCCGTATTTTATAAGCTCGTTGGCCGTATGTATGTCGATCCCGTTCGACGCGGCGGCGTTTTCACCGTTTGCCACGACGAAATCTATCTCAAATTCGCTTCTTATCCCGTAAAGCTCCTCAGTCAGGCGCTTTACGGCGTTCGGTCCGGTGACGTCTCCGAGTGCGAGAATTCTGAAGATCATCCTTTATTTCCAAACTACCAGCTTTGTACCGCTGTAATAATGCTTGATAATGTACTCGTAATCCTTGCCCTGCTCAGCGTAGATGCCCGCGCCGTACTGGCTCATGCCCACGCCGTGGCCCCAGCCGTACACCTTGAACGTAAATCTGTCCGTCTCTTTGTCATAGCTTACGGTAAAGCTGTTCGACGCCAGACCGAAAGTGCTTCTGCACAGTTGTCCGTTCAGTGACGCGGTGCCTACCCGCAAGGTTTTCGTCCTGCCGGTCTCGCTCAGAGTCAGCTTCATCCATTCCGACGGATCGGACGGGAATTCCGCGCTTCTGTCTACTCTCAGTACGCGGCTCCTGACTTCCGCGGACGTAAAGACCTCTGTTGAATACACGTTGGGGGTTTCAAGCGTTTCGGGAGTGGAAACACCTGTAAGATACGGCTGATTTCCGCCCCAGACGTTCGTTATGGAATCCGTTTTGCCGTAAGACGTTGCATGGAATACGGCCTCTATCGGCGATCCGTTGTACGTTATAACGACGCCGGACGTCTCTATAACGGCTTTCTTTATTTTATCGTATACCGTTTTGACGTAAGCTTTGTCTGACCACGACGAAAGAGCCGCCTCATAAGGCAGATACGCCTGGCAGTGGCCGGAGCTCGTGCACATGTCGGCTCCTTCCGCGCCGTGAGCGTCGGAATGATAGTATGAATCGGACTGCGATTTATACAGCGCGAACGTACGGCTTGCGACCGCCTGCGCTTTGAGAGCCTCGATATTGAATCTGACGGGCATTTCCGCCGCAACAACGCCTATAAGGTAATCGCCCATAAGCATATCCGTGTATTCGCCGCTCGATCTTATATATACTCTTATTGTCTTCGCGTCGCAGCCCACGTAGCCGCCGGTCGTGTTTTTCAGCTCAGGATCCGATTCCTTGGGCTCATCCTTTGTCTCGGAGGACTTTGTTATTTCCGGTTCTTTGGTCGCGGTCGTCGTTTCGGGAGCTTTTTCCGTTTCCGGGGCTTTTTTCGTCTCAGCTGCCGTTGTTACCGGCGCTTCCGTCGTTTCCGGCTCCGTTTCGGGCTCCGTTTCAGGTTCCGGCTCGGTCAGAGGACCGAGAACGCGTTCCTCCTCCTCGTTCCATTCGTTGTCAAACTCGGGCGTATAGTAAATATACCTGTCAACGATCTCCGCTTCGTCGGAGGGTACGGGCGTGTATACCTTGACGGCGGGCTCCGTCTCTTCGGGCGGCTCCGTTTCCGTCGTCGGTTCCATCCAGTCGTACCACGTGCAGGTCACAGGCGGCGCCTGTTCCGTCTCCGCTTCCGTCAAGACGGCTGTCTGCTCCGTTTCCGCGGGATCCGGCAATCCCTCGTTTGTTTTGTTGTATGTAAGCGTTATCACGGACGGGACCATAAGCGCCGTCGCGAGAAACACTCCGCATAATGCAATGATCTGTTTCAAAATATCGTTCCTTTTCTTTTGTGCTGTTCGTCGTTATATGCGGGTCATCCGAGCTCCCACACTATCTTGTTTTCTTTAAACGTGCCTTCATATGAGCGTCCGGACACCCAGTAGTATATACCGTGCCCGTCCATCATATTGTTTTTGAATTCTCCTATATAAAATTCCCCGTTTTGCCAGGTGTATTTTCCGTTCCCGTCTCTTACGTCCGCGGAGAAATGACCCTCGTACTTGTCTCCGTTCGCGTAAATGAACGTTCCCTCGCCGTCTTTTACGTCGTTATAAAACGTTCCCGTGTAGCTTGAGCCGTCAGCCCATCTGTACGTGCCCTCGCCGTGCTTCATATCTTCCTTATATCCGCCTTCGTACACGGAGCCGTCTTTCCAGGTGTATTTGCCGGTCCCGTCACGCTTGCCGTCCTTCATAAAACCCTCGTACCTGTCTCCTATGGCGGAGCTGTAAACGTACGTTCCGTATCCGGTCATCCGGCCTTCCGAAAAATCTCCCTCGTAATACTCGGCTTTCATCGTAAGCTTGCCTTTTCCGTGCGGCATAAGATCTTTTGTTTCTCCGACGTATACAAAGCCGTTTGAGTACTCTATCGTGTCGTTTGCAAGATCTATCTGCGCTTTTTCGCCGTTTGCGAAATAAACGGTGCCCTTGCTCGGCAAGCCGTCGGCGCCTACCGTCCCGAAAAATCTCGTTTCTCCGTCCGCGCTTTTGTATCTGATGATCCTGTAACCGGACAGATAAACCGACAGATACGCCGCCGCCACGAATACAACGGCAAGAATAAATATAATAATGACGGCTTTTATCGTCTTGTTTGCTTTTCTTTCCTTTACCTTCACTTTTCTTCTCCGTCTGCGATCAGTTTACCGGCTTCCGTTATATTTTATTACAGACGCGGCGCCGATATTACACAAGACCGGTCAGGTTTTTGAACAGCTGCACTATATCCGGTACGATTATAAGCGATACCGCCGCCACTATAAGGAATATCAATATTCCGAAAAGAGCGGAAAACACGCTCGTACCCTGTTTGGAAAACACGTTGTCCGCGCGGAACGACAGTTCCTCCGGGATATAGTAGCCGGACTGCGACAGCAAAAGGTTTTTCGCGCGTCTTTTTTCTTTGCCGGACAGCTTTTCCGGCGCCGGCGCGTCATCCGGCAAAACGGAACGGAGAACACAGGAATACGTCCTGCCGTTTTTTATAGCCGCGCGTACGAATACGTTTTTATCAAATTTTGTTTTGTTTAAAGGTATGGCGGTACTCTCGTCACACGCTCCGCTTGCGCGAAGAAATCTGATGAAAGAGCCTAAAACGTGCTTGTGATAAAGCGAGACGCACGCCGCCGCCACGACGCCGATAAACATGCATACGATTATCAGAGGCACACTTTTGGCAAATTCCGGGGAAGACCCCGCGGAAAATATCTCGTCTAACATAAAAACTCCTCTTAAAACCGCAAAAAACACAACATCGGGATATTTTCGCCGATATGTACACTATATATGGTAAAACGGGCTCGTTTCTGCATTTTTTACCATAGATTGATACCGCTATTATAACCTTAATATGTATATTTGGATTTATTTTTTTGTGAACTGACGTTTAAATTTGACGAAAATTACGCATTAAAAATCAAAAACATCGTCTCCGCATATGCGTTTTATGAGAGCTTCAAGGTCGTCGCTGTCCGTATAAGCGATCTCGAGCGTGTGTTTTTTGCCCTTGTTCACAGTTACTTTTCTGCCTAAAATAGAGAACATACGTTCGGACAACGCCCTGTCATAGCTTTTCTGCTGCGGATCCTCGACTTTGACTTTGACCGGCGCTTTGAGCCGTTTTACAAGCGCCTCGGCGGCTCTTACGTTCAGATTGTTCTTTATTATCTCGTCCGCTGCGCGTTGTATAAGCTCCTCGTCCGTAAGTCCCATAAGGACTTTTGCGTGCCCGTCCGTCAGCTTGCCGTCGACGACGTATTTTTTCACGCTCTCCGGCAATTCAAGCAGACGCAGAGCGTTTGCAACGGTGGAACGCGGCTTTCCTATGCGCTCCGCCAGCTGCTGCTGAGTAAGGGAGAAGTCGTCGGTAAGCGCTTTGTACGCTTCCGCCACCTCTATCGGGTTCAGATCGGCGCGCTGCAGGTTTTCAACGAGCGCGACCTCTGCGGCTTCCGAGGACGAGAGTTCCGTTATTATTACCGGCACCTCGGTAAGTCCCGCCAGCTTTGCGGCTCTGTATCTGCGTTCGCCGGCTACGATGACGTAAAAGCCGTCTCCCGCCGCTCTTACTATTATCGGCTGGATTATTCCGTGTATTTTGACGGATTCCGCAAGCTCTTCAATGGATTTCTCGTCAAAATTCTTTCTCGGCTGATTTTTATTAGCCTCGATATCGGACACCGGCAGAACGGATATACCGCTTTCATCTCTTGAATTCGATTCAAACAGCGCGTCAAGTCCGCGCCCCATGGCTCTTTTCTTTGCGCTCATAAAAACCTCACTTGTTTTTTCATAATATAAAGAATAATATATATAATAGGAACGTGAAATTCAAAATTAAGAACCCGGAAAATAAATCCGGCGATTTATAGTCACGTCTGCGTGCTGAACGAATATTTGCGGAAATTGTTCCACGTGGAACATATCTGCAAATAAACGATGATCCGCCGGTCCTTGCAGGGTCCCGTCATCGCTTGGCTGTAACGGCGCGGGAGGGGAAACCCCTCGCCTGCGTAACGTCTCCGTATTATCTGAATTCTGTATTCTTAATTCGGGAGGGGAGACCCCTCCCCTACGTAACGTCTCTTTATTTTCTGAATTCTTAATCTTGATTCGGGAGGGGAGACCCCTCGCCTGCGTACCGTCTCCGCATTTTCTGAGTTCTGAATTCTTAATTCGGGAGGGGAGACCCCTCCC
>DBWC01000075.1:0-5610 GCA_002308615.1 Clostridiales bacterium UBA1248 | reverse complement strand
TCTCCGTATTTTCTGAATTCTGAATTCTCCTTGTTCCACGTGGAACATCACAGTCCCGTACGCCTTATTATCTCGTCGCAGACGTCGTTATACGCTTCCGCGCCTTTGCCGCGTTTCTCATAATACTGAATCGGCTCGCCGAAGCCCGGAGCCTCCGATATTTTTACGCTTCTCGGTATAACGGTAGAAAACAGCTTGCCGGAATAGTATTTTTTCAGCTCCGCCGCGACCTCCTGCGAGAGGTTCAGCCTGCCGTTATACATCGTTATGAGTATTCCCGTCAGCTCAAGCGACGGATTGTATCTTCTTTTTACCTCTTTTACCGTCATCAGAAGCTGCGTCAGCCCTTCAAGCGAAAAATACTCGCACAGCATGGGCACGATTATCCCGTCGCTCGTCACGAGCGCGTTAACGGTTATGAGCCCGAGCGACGGCGGACAGTCTATCACGATCAGATCGTAGCCGTCTTTTATCTGCGCAAGCGACTTTTTAAGCCTTGCTTCACGGTTTTCCGTGTCGACAAGCTCAAATTCAGCCCCCGCGAGGCTT
The DNA here is from genome assembly GCA_002308615.1 of Clostridiales bacterium UBA1248. Taxonomy (GTDB): domain Bacteria; phylum Bacillota; class Clostridia; order Oscillospirales; family CAG-272; genus UBA1248. The sequence goes on along the minus strand of DBWC01000075.1, from coordinate 5,061 downwards.
ATGTTGGACGGCATTATGTAAAGTCCGTCAAATCCCGTCGGCATCACGGCCGCGGCGGCGTCGCAGCGCGATATCAGCACGTCGTACGTTGATTTTGTGATATTTTTCTTGTTTATGCCTACGCCGCTCGTCGTGTTGCCCTGCGGGTCGCAGTCAACGAGAAGCACTTTTTTGCCTTTCAGCGCTATTCCCGCGGCGACGTTGATCGCCGACGTTGATTTTCCGACTCCGCCTTTTTGATTGGCAAAGGATATTATCATGCTCATTTTGCCGCACCGCCCTCCGTTTCCGCCGTTTCAGCGGTTTTTTTCTTTTTTCTGCTTCTGACCGGGCTTGTGATCCTGAACGCCAGCGCGTCGATCGGACGCGCAAGCTCGTTCATTATAAGGACTGCCGGGTACGCGCCGTCATAAAACAGCCCCGAATACCGCAAAAGCACGGTAAGGCCGCCGCATCCTATGCCGTACGCTATCTGTCCGAGCGTCGTACACGGCGACGTCGTGTGGTCCGTCGCCATAAACAGAGCGGCGAACAGCACGCCTCCGGACAGCACTGTATAAACGGCAAAGCTCGAATCTATGTCTATTCTGGGAAACGCGTACGTTATAACGGCGACCGTCAAAAGGAACGACGCCGGGATCTTATACGAAATTATCCTGCGAAACATGAGGAACGCGCCGCCTATAATTATGAGCAAAGCCGATATTTCGCCTATATTTCCGGCGCATCTGCCGTAAAGCAGCTCAAAAACGGATTCCGTCGGGAATTTTCCCGCGTTCAGCGCGCTCATCGCCGTTTCCGAAGCAAGCTCCGGCGAAACCGACGCAAAAAGCGGAAGTTTTTCGAACGGAGCCGTATATATCATCAGTTTTCCGAACGCGAGCATTATGACGGTACGCGCAAACAGCGCGGGATTCAGGAAATTTCTGCCGGGTCCGCCGGAAAGATGCTTTATTCCCATAGCCGTCACGCCGCCTATAAGCGGTATCCACAGCGGTGTCGCCGCAGGAAGCGTCATTGCGAGCATAACGCCCGAAACCACGGACGTAAGATCGCTTATCCGCGGTTTTTTATATATAATCAGAGTTAAAAGCGTCTCTGAGGCGACGCACGACGCCACGCTGACGGCGATCACCATCAGAACTCTCGCTCCGAACAGATAAACAGCCCAGATGATAACGGGCAAAAGCGCCGCGATAACGTGCAGCATTATCCCCGCTACCGAGCACGATCCGGACAGGAACACGCCGCCGGATCCGCGTTTTACCGGCGTCAGATCTCTTTTAAACAGTTTGTTTTTCTTCATTTTCGTCTTCGTCTTCGTTTTCTGCCGTCTTTTCTTCCGTTTCGCCGCCGTTTTCGGCCGGATCCTCCGGCTCATCGGCGGGAATTTCGCCGTTTTCGTCGGGCTCGTTCGCCTCTTTTTGTCCGTCGGCGCCCGTTTCACCGGTTATTTCCGCCGCATCGACCGGCTCCGCGGCGGTTTCCGCGGGCTCAGCTGTGATTTCCGGCTCCGTTTCCGTGATTTTCTCCGTTTCGGCGTCAAAAACGTTCTCTGTTTCCGCTTCTTTTGCCGTCGTTTCCGCCGCCGGCTCTTTATTTTCGTTCTTTTTTATCTCGGAAAGCCTGCGTTTTGCTGTCCGGATCAGCTTTTTTATGGGTATATACGCGGGACATACGTAGTCGCAGCATCCGCATTCACAGCAGGCCGCAGTCCCGTATTCCGCGCTTTTTGAGTATTTTTTCTGTTTTGCCAGCTCCGCCGCCCTGTACGGGATTATTCTCGCCGGACAGACGCTTACGCATCTGCCGCAGCGACTGCAAACCGTCATTTCCGGTATCGGGACGCCGTCGTTTTCATAAATAACGGTTATCGCGTCCGTCTGAGCGGTCACCGGATCGTCCGCTTTTCTGAAGGATTTGCCGCGCAGAGGTCCGCCGGAGATCAGTTTTACGGCTTTTTCGCGGCTCACGCCGCAGAATTCAAGCAGTTCGGCGACCGGCGTGCCTATCGGGCAAAGCACGTTTTTCCCTTCGACGGTCACAACGCGTTCGCAGTACGGAACGCCGAACGCGACCGCGCGGTACACCGCCGCGGCGGTCTCCGCGTCAAAAACTGCGCATCCTGACCCTTCGGGTGCGTCCGCGTCCGACAAAAGCGTGCCGTTCAAGGCGTAGATAAGCGCCGTTTCCTCGTCCTGCGGATACTTTTGCTTGACTTTTCTTATCTCAAACAGCGTGTTGTTTTTGACTTTTTCCGCGATTTCTGCCAAAAGATCTCGGCTTTCGCGTTCGATCCCTATAACGCAGCGGCGGATATCGAGCGCTTTCATAAGCAGCTTCGCGCCGTTCAGCACGCCGTCAAGGTCCTCCGCGGAAAGCGCCTTGCGGCTCGATACGCCGGGCTCGCTTTCGCAGAAATTCAGTATGAACCTTTTTGCCTTTCCCGTGTTTGCAAGCAGTTTTTTATAAGCAAATACGTGGCTTCCGCGGCAGGGAACGGCCGCGTTTTTTACGATCTCAACGATTTTTTCGGGCGAAAGTCCGGAAAGAGGCCCCTCGTAGCCCGAAACGTCGGCGATTTTCCGTTCGCCGTCCGCCGTTATTCTGACGCCGGTCGGCTGTCCATCTGAATTTTGTATAATTTCCGTCACGCTGCCGCAGACGCCGCCGTAAACGGGTATTTTATCTTCCCCGAACATACGTTCTCCGACCTGCTGATACGCAAGTACCGTCTCACCCGGAGATACAAGCGGATAAAAGCCCGCGGTCTTATCCCCGGAAAAATCTATTACCGTTTGTTTCGGCGTCAAATACGCCGTTATGCTGCCGTTAAAAGCCTTGCTCGGCTTCTGCAGGTCAAGTCCGCCCGAAAAGGTGAAAGCCATTTGTGTTTGTCCGTCCGTTTTGTGATATGCAGAATACTTCTTCAGTTTATATTATAGCATAGACCGTTTGTGATTACAATAATACGCGCGCATATTTTTATAAATATTTTATAAATAAATTTACTCTTCCACTTTATTTTTCGCCGAAATCCCTTAATTTTATACATAATTTCTTATAAACTATTGATTTTTTATTTTTTATCTGATATAATAAATCCACAAAATACCCGGAGGTTGATCATGTATCGTATAGGTGTGGATCTCGGCGGAACAAAGATTGCCGCCGCCCTCGTTGACAAAAACAACGTCATCACAGACAGACTGACTGCTCCCACGCTTCCCGAGCGCGGAAACGACGCAGTTTCGTCAGATATATCATCTCTTGTCAAATCTCTCTGCGCAAAAAACGGACTTAAACCGTCGGAGATTGAGCTTCTCGGAATAGCCGCTCCCGGCGCCATAAACAGCGAGACCGGCTATATCGAACGCGCGCACAATCTCAGTATGGAGCATTATCCGATGGTCGATAAAGTCCGTGCGCTTACCGGAGTTGAGAACATAATCATAGAAAACGACGCCAACGCCGCCGCTTTGGGCGAAGCCGTGGCGGGGGCCGCGAAGGACACCTCGTGTTCCGTGCTCATAACACTCGGAACGGGCGTAGGAGGCGGACTCGTCATTGACGGAAAGGTATTTTCCGGATTCAATCATACCGGCGGTGAATTCGGGCATATGGTAATACGTGCGGACGGCAGACCGTGCAACTGCGGCAGAAAAGGCTGCTGGGAAGCGTACAGCTCCGCAACGGCGCTCATCGCAAGAACAAAAGAAGCCATGGAAAAAGATCCCGGCTCGGTCATGCATAAGGTCACGGAAGAGCTCGGCAAGGTAAGCGGAAAAACAGCGTTCATCGCGGCAAGAAGAGGCGACAAGCTTGCCGCACAGGTCGTAGACGAATACGTTTCATACCTCGCCTGCGGCATAGTCAACGTCATAAACCTGCTTCAGCCGGAGGTTCTGAGCCTCGGCGGCGGTATCTCTAACGAAGGCGACGGCCTGATGATACCGCTAAAGAAAAAGATCGACGAGGAATCTTTCATCCGCGGGTTGGGAGAATCGACAAAAATACGCATAGCAAAGCTCGGAAACGACGCGGGACTGATAGGTGCGGCAAATCTTAAATAAAGGTGGCGTCATGTTAAAGCAAAAAAGATATTTTATTCCTTTAATTATTATATATATTATTCTTATTTCCGTTCTCGCGGTGACGGCGATCAATCCGTCGCTTGATTACAGCGTCTCGGATCTTATGACGTCCGGCGGCGCCGCAACGTATACGGCGGGAAATATCATGGAGATCTGGGCGGAGCCCGTTCCGCTTTTGCCGATATGCTTCATAATCGCAATGTGCGCCGTGTACTGCATACGCGTACAGGCAAAAAACGTTTTGCCTAAGCTCCTTGGCTTCGGTCTTGCTGCCGCGGGCGCGGTTTTGTCCTGGCAGGTCGTTTACAGGATCGCCAAGTATTACTGCAAGCTGACGGACATAACAAAGCCTTGGACTGTCGCAGAAGGTCCGTTTTTGTCAGATAATTTATGGTTCAAGGTGATCTTTGCCCTCGCCGGCGCCGGACTCATGATCCTGTTTCTGTTCATCGCTTCTAAAATAAAGCAGGATATACTGAAACAGCTTCAGCGGATCTTCGCGTTTGTTATAATCGCGCTTCTTGCGGAGCTTGCCGTCGTTGAAGGACTCAAGCTGTTCTTCGGCAGAATGAGATACAGAGAGTGGATAAACACGTACGACGGTTACTGGCCCTGGTACAGACTTAACGGAAAGCCCGCGAGCGACGCGTTCAAGTCGTTTCCGTCAGGCCACACGGCAAGCGCGTGCCTGCTTCTGCCGCAAACGTTTATTTTTAACGCTCTGGGCAAAGAAAAAGCGGGGAAGATCGCGCGCATATGCGTGCTTGCGTGGGTGCTTATCGTAATGACCTCGCGCATAATGGCGGGAGCGCATTTCCTCTCCGACGTCTGCGCCGGCGCGCTCATAACCGTAACGATAACCGCGGTCACCGGCGCGATCATATTCAAAGACGGGAAATTCGTAAAAGAAGATTGATGCTGAATACAGAATTTTTAAATTAACGTAGGGCGGGGGCTTGCTCCCGCC
>DBWC01000137.1 GCA_002308615.1 Clostridiales bacterium UBA1248 | reverse complement strand
CGGATGCCGCCGCCGATCTCACAAAAAAGACCGGTTTCGCGCTTTAGCCGGCACACCGTTTCAAAATGCGGGGTGCCGCCGTCGCGCGCGCCGTCTAAATCCACCAGATGCACCTGTTTGGCGCCCAGAGACGCAAACTCCTTCAGCGCGTCAAGGGGATCGGTGCGGTACACCGTTTTTTGGCTGTACTCACCTTTTGTCAGGCGCACCGCCTGACCGTTCAACAAATCCACCGCGGGGAAAATCAGCATACGAAATCTCCTTCACAAAATGCGCGTAAAATATTAAGTCCCACCGTCCCGCTTTTTTCGGGATGAAACTGACANNTTCTCCGGGTGGAACTGGCATCCGAAGACGCTGCCGCGCGCGGCGGCGGCGGTCAGAGGTACGCCGTATTCCGCCGTGGCGATGCAAAACGGCGTATCGGCGTAAAACGAATGTACGAAATAGACGCAGTCGCCTGTCGTAAGTGAATCAAACAAAGGGTGCCGCTGAAACGTCAGCGCGTTCCAACCCATGTGCGGAATTTTGAGGTTCGGCGGAATCACGTCCGCGATCGGGCGCACCGTGCCGGGGATCAGCCCCAGTCCTTCATGCTCGCCGTACTCATAACTTTTATCAAACAACAACTGCATCCCCAGGCAAATGCCCAGGATCGGTTTTCCCTCTTGCGCCGCGTCAAAAAGAACGCGGTGCAAACCGGAATCCTTCAGTTTCCGCGCCGCCTGCGCAAACGCGCCGACGCCCGGCAGGATCAGCCGATCCGCTTTTCGCGCCGAAAGGAGGTCGCTTGTTACAACAGCGGTTTCCCCCACGGCGTCCAAGGACGAGCGCAGGGAAAACAGATTTCCCACGCCGTAATCAATTATTGCGACCATTAAAGCGTTCCTTTCGTGGACGGTATTTCGTTTTTAAACGATCCGTCAATTCCTACAGCCTGACGCAAAGCTCTTGCCGTGCCTTTGAATATGGCTTCCGCCAGATGATGCGAATTCTCACCCTCAAACATCCTGATGTGAAGCGTCAGTTCGGCGGATCTTACGAATCCATAAAAGAATTCCTTTACAAGCTCCGTGTCAAAATCGCCTATCTTTTCCGTATTGAATTCCGCGTTGAAATTAAGAAAAGTTCTGCCTGAAATATCAACGGCTGACAAAATGAGAGCCTCATCCATCGGCAGTATCATAAAGCCGTAGCGCGTTATGCCTTTTTTGTCGCCGAGAGCTTCTTTAAAAGCCTGACCGAGCGCTATGCCGATATCCTCGGTCGTGTGGTGATAGTCGACGTTTACATCGCCCTTGCATTTTATATCAAGATCAAATCTGCCGTGACTTGCAAAAAGCGTAAGCATATGGTCCAAAAACCCGCAGCCGGTGTCTATATTTGATCTTCCGCCGCCGTCAAGTTCAAGCGAAAGCTTTATGTCCGTTTCCGCGGTCTTTCTCTGTATATATGAATTTCTCATATCTTCCTCCCGGTAATATCTTCAAGCGCTTTTATCAGCGCCGCCATCTGTTCTTCGCTTCCCACGGTTATCCTGTTGAAATCCGCTATACGCGGCGCGTTGAAATGACGGACGAGCACACCGCGTTCTCTTAACTGTTCGTAAATATATTCGCCGCCAAAGCTCTCATGCTTTGCAAAAAGGAAATTCGCACATGAATCTGTTATGAAAAATCCGAGTTTTTTAAGTGAATCCGATGTTTTCCGCCGCGTTTTTATTATCTTTTTGCAGTTTTCGTCCGTATATTTCTGATCTTCAAGCGCGCCGATTCCCGCCGCCGACGTCATCAAATTGACGTTGTACGGATTGATCGAATACCGCACCGTGTTAAGATCGTTTATTATAGACTTATCGGCTATACCGAAACCGAGACGCGCGCCCGCGAGCGAGCGCGATTTTGAAAACGTCATTGTAACAAGCAGGTTTTTATATTTTTTAACAAGCGGAACGCATGATTCCGCACCGAAATCCACGTACGCCTCGTCAATAACAACGACGTTATCGGGGTTGTTTTTTATTATTTCTTCTATCTCACAGCGTTTTAACGCTATGCCCGTCGGGGCGTTCGGGTTTGCTATGAATACCGTGCCGTCCGCGTTATAATATTCTTTTGGGCAGACAGTAAAATCGTCCTTTAACGGGATTATCCTGTACGGAGTGCGGTTGTATTCCGAAAATACCGGATAAAATCCGTAGGTTATATCAGCAAACACCGCCGGGGTTTTATCATCACAAAACGCTGAGAACGCAAAATTCAAAATATCGTCGGAGCCGTTGCCGCAGATAATACAGTCTTTATCAACGCCGTAACGGTCGGCAAGTGCTTCTCTCAGCTTTGTGCATTGCGGATCGGAGTAGAGCATAAGCTCCTTTGCCGCCTCCGCTGCGTACGTCAAAGCATGCTCGGACGGCGGATAAGGCGACTCGTTCGTGTTCAACTTTATATACTTTCTGTCCTTCGGCTGCTCGCCCGGCGTGTAGGGCGTCAGCCGTCTGAATTTTTCGCTTATGAAACTCATTTTATCTCATCTCTTATGACCGCGCTTTCAGCGTGCGCCGTCAGTCCTTCTTTTTTTGCAAAATACGCCACGTCGTCCTTGTATTCCGTAAGCGCGTCTTCCGTAAAATACGAATACTGCATCGTCTTTACGAAATCGTCAACGGACAACGGGCTTGAAAACTTAGCCGTCCCGCTTGTGGGGAGCGTGTGGTTCGGTCCCGCCATGTAATCGCCGAGCGGTTCGGGGCAGTATCTGCCCATGAATACCGATCCCGCGTGGCGTATCTTCGGCAGAAGCGCAAACGGATCGTCTACGCACAGCTCAAGATGCTCGGGCGCAAGCTCGTTTGACGTGCTGACCGCTTCATCAAGGCTTTCCGCTACTATTATCTTGCCGTTGTTGTCTATCGACGCTCTCGCTATATCCTCGCGTGTAAGCTTTGAAAGCTGTACTTCTAACTGTGCCTGAACTTTTTTTGCAAGCGTGGCCGACGTCGTTATAAGTACGGCTGACGCGGACCTGTCGTGCTCCGCCTGTGAGAGCATATCCGCGGCAAGCACGCGCGGATCGGAGTTTTCATCCGATATTATGAGTATTTCGGACGGCCCGGCTATCATGTCTATGCTTACCTGACCGTAGACCTGGCGTTTCGCCTCCGCGACGTACGCGTTGCCGGGACCTACGATCTTATCGACCTTCGGCACGCTTTCCGTACCGTACGCCAGAGCCGCTATCGCCTGCGCGCCGCCTGCTTTGAAAATTTTATCAACTCCGGCGATCTTTGCTGCGGCGAGTATAGCGGACGGTATCTTACCGTCCTTTTTCGGCGGCGTCACCATTATTATCTCACCAACGCCCGCTAATTTAGCCGGTATCGCGTCCATCAGAACCGTTGACGGATAAGCCGCCGTGCCGCCCGGAACGTAAATTCCCGCGCGGTCGACCGGGATAACGCGCTGACCCATGACTATGCCGTTGCCCTCGCTTATCATATAGCCGGACCGCACCTGTTTTTCATGGAATTTTCTGATATTCGCGGCGGCTTTTTCCAAGATACTTATAAATTCCGGCTCGGTCTGTGTAAACGCCTCGTTTATCTCGTCCTCAGTCACGGCGAGCGACGAAAGCTGTACGCCGTCAAACCTTTTCGTATATTCAAGCAGAGCCGCGTCGCCTTTTGCTTTTACGTTGGTTATTATATCGGATACGGCGGATGAAACGTCCGTCATCGGAACGTTTCTTATAAAAACTTCGCCGCTTTTTATCTCGTTTTGTCCGTATATCTTTATCACTTTGTTTTCTCCTTTATATCGGATAACGCCTCGCAGAGCTTCATTATAACGGTTGAGTTGAATTTGTACGAGGGTCTGTTGCATATCAGCCGCGCGCTTACCGGCACAATCGTTTCTATCACTTCAAGATCGTTTTCTTTAAGCGTCGTGCCCGTTTCCACTATATCGACTATCGTATCGGACAGCCCCAGAATCGGCGCAAGCTCTATCGAGCCGTTTAATTTGATTATATCGACCTGACGTCCGGCTTTTCTGTAATGGTCTTTTGCGATATTCACGAATTTCGTCGCGACGCGCAGTGTTCTTTCCCGCTCGTCAACGTAGCCCTTCGGCGCGGCGACCGCCATCCTGCATTTGCCTACGCCTAAATCGAGAAGCTCGTATATGTCCGGCTCGTATTCAAGAAGGATATCCTTGCCGCATACGCCTAAATCGGCGGCTCCGCGCTCAACGTATATCGCAACGTCCGACGGCTTGACCCAGAAATATCTGACGCCGTTTTCCACGTTTTCAAATATGAGCTTTCTGCTGTTGTCCATAACGCCGGGACAGCCGAAGCCGGCGGATTCAAGCATCGTATAGACCTTTTCGCCGAGCCTGCCCTTCGGCAGCGCTATATTAAGAAATCTGTTATCCATTTTGTCACCTCAGATCTACGAGCTTGCCGTATTTAATACTGTCCGGCGTCTCTTTTGCAGTTTTCACGGTCATGCCCGCGGATACGGAGTATTTTATAATATCGCAGACAGACGCCGCGTCGGTTTTGTCACTATATAAAATGACTGTGTCGTAATACGGCGTATCCGCTTTGCCGCAAAGACCGTCGAGCCTGTCAAGATACACGGCGAAGCCTACGGCTGACGACGTTTTTCTGAGCCGTCTCATAAGCATATCGTACTGACCGCCGGACAAAACCGCTGACGGCACGCCCGATATATACCCGCGGAATATAAGTCCGTTATAATAATTCGTATCGTTTAAAACGGAGAAATCAACGCGGAGCTTGCTTTTGTCAAGCGCGGACAACACGTTGTAAAACTTTTTTGCTTTCTCTTTCCAGTCTTCACCGAGATCGAGCGAGCAGAGAAGCGCGCACGCTTTATCGGGATCAAAATCGAGCGTCATTATCTGCAAAAGCAGAGCTTTGTTTTCCTCGCTCACTCCCGCTCCGTCGCAGATCGCGGCGGCTTCGTGCACGTTTTTGTGTTCTATGCAGAAAAGCAGCTTTGCGCGCGTCTCGGCGTCGACTCCGAGCCTGTCAAGCACGGCGGACAATAGATCGAGATCCGATACGTCAAGCACGTTTTCATCAGATATCTTGTCAAGCGCGCATTGCGCTACAGTCAGGACCTCGGATAAACTCACTGTGCCGACCTCGCCTATATATTCTATCCCCGCCTGCGTTATCTCCGCAAACGTGTGCGTGTTTCTGTCCGTTCTGTAGACGCTTTCTTTATAATACAGCTTTTCCGTTTTTTCGTCGCGGAAATTCTTTATTATGGATAAAGTAACGTCCGGCTTCAGCGCCATAAGCCTGCCGTCCGTGTCGGTAAAAGTTATAATGCTTTTTGACGGCAGAAAAGCTTTGTTTTCCGCGTAAAGCTCGTATTCCTCAAATTTGCTCATTTTATACTGCGTATATCCGCAGCCGGAGAACAGCGCCATAAGCCCGTCTGATATAACGTTTTGCTTTGATATGCTCATTTTTTGTCCTGCTCCAGTTTCTTTATAACGTTTTTGTAACCGTTCTTGCCGTAATGAAGGCAGCGGTTTACGCGGCTTATCGTTGCGGAGCTCGCGCCTGTTTGCTCCGATATTTCGCCGTAGTTTTTGCCGTCGTGAAGCAAAAGCGCGACCTGCAAACGCTGTGACATATCCTGAATCTCACGAATAGTGCAGAGATCGTCCAAAAAAGCGGCGACTTCTTCTGCCGTTTCAAGCTTAAGGACAGCGTTATATAAAGCGCCCGTATTCGTGTCTGTTGGCATGATATTACATTCCTTTCTTTAACTGTTTAGCATTTTAGCATAATAAAGTGATAAAGTCAAGAGGTATAAACGTTTTTTAACAATTTTTATGGTAGTTTAACAAAAGAAAAGAGGATACCGTGCAAAAACCGGGGCAAATTGACGCATACAAAAGCGCAAAAACAAAAACGGCAGCGTCCGCTGCCGTTTTTGATCATAATTATAATTATTTGAGCTCGATCTGTGCGCCG
>DBWC01000032.1:6900-7094 GCA_002308615.1 Clostridiales bacterium UBA1248 | reverse complement strand
ACAAGGCAGGTGTCCTCGCGTATCGCGTCTTTTACCTGCTCCGGTTTTACGATACCGTATTCGCCCACGTCAAGAAGCGTTATTTCAAAACCCTCTTTTTCAAGCTTTTTGAGTGTGTGAAGCACGGCGTGATGTTCGATCTTTGTTGAGATTATATGCTTTTTGCCCTTTTTTTCGCCGTTATACGCCGCGGA
>DBWC01000032.1:6394-6895 GCA_002308615.1 Clostridiales bacterium UBA1248 | reverse complement strand
TTGTCCGCTTCGCTTCCGCCGGACGTAAACGTTATCTCGGCGGGCAGCGCGTTTATACAGCGCGCTATTCTCTGCCTTGCGTCGTACAGCGCCTCAGCCGCCGCCTGACCTGTCGAATGAAGACTTGACGGGTTGCCGTATATTTTATCAAAATACGGCGTCATAGCCTCTATCGCGGTCCTGCTCATTTTCGTCGTCGCGGCGTTGTCTAAATATATTGTTTTATTCATTTATATTATTCCTTTCAGATCACGTAGTTGTCTCCGCCGTCGTAACCCGGTTTCTTATCTAAAACGTCCTGCAAAGTCATGCCGTCAAGGTACTCGTTTATTACTTTGTCAAGCCCTTTCCAAACAGGCAGGGAGACGCAGTTTGCGCTGCGCGGGCACGGCGAATGATTTACTTCAAGGCACGCAACGGGGCATAGCGACCCTTCCGCCGCGCGGAGCACTTCCCCCACCGTGTATTCATCGGCCGATCTTGCAAGCCGGTAGCCGCCCG
>DBWC01000032.1:4167-6343 GCA_002308615.1 Clostridiales bacterium UBA1248 | reverse complement strand
TCAAGATATTTTTTTGATATTTCCTGACGCTCGGCAGAGTCTTTTAAGGAAACGTATCCGTCGCCCTGGTGCTCGGCTATATCGAGCAGTATTCGCAGAACGTATCTTCCGCGTGTTGATATCATCATAACGTTTTCTCCTTATAAAATTATTTTATTATTTCCGCTATTGCTTCTATTTCCACAAGAGCGCCTTTCGGAAGAGCCGATACCTCAACGCAGCTTCTTGCCGGTTTTCCTATGAAGTATTTTTCATATATTGCGTTAAACGCGGCAAAATCTTTGATATCTTTAAGATAGCACGTTGTTTTAATAACTTTTTCAAGATCGCTGCCCGATGCTTTTAAGACTGCGGATAAATTTTTGATCACCTGTTCAGTCTGCATTTCAATGCAAGCAGCTTCAATACCGTTTGTTATCGGGTCTATCGGTATCTGTCCCGACGTATAAACGGTTCCGTTTGATATTATTGCCTGTGAATAAGGACCGATTGCCGCCGGTGCTTCGTTTGTGTTTACGTATTTCATCATTTTTCCCCTGATTTTCTGATCGAATGTATTATATACCTATTGACCTACTTTGTCAATAGGCAATAATACAAAATTTGCCGCCGATCAAAAAAATTAACAGCTTTGACTTGATTTTTGAGCTGTTTTGTGATATTATACCTATAAAATCAATAGGTATTATAGGCAATTAAAATTTCGCATATTTGATAAATAATAAATTCAAGAGAGGTAAAAATGAAAAAACAAACAGTCGGACCGGGCTTTCACGTTGAGATCATACCGCCAAAGCAGGACTCGGCAAAGTTAGAGGATGATCTGATACTGTTTGCCTCAAAGTTCAAGCGGGTAATGGAAAGCGGCTTTACGGCTTCCATAACGGACAACGCAATGGGACTTTTGGCGTTTCAGGGACACGAGTGTATTGAAGAGCTCGGACTTGACCCGCGACCCGGCCAGGTATTGATACACCTCAATACGTTTCATACAAAGAAAGCGCTTTGCGAAATACTCGATTCTTGCGAAAGGCTCGGAATTAAATCAATCTTAGCGATAAGCGGCGACGGCTCTCCGCGTCTGCCCAAGCTGAAGCCGAAAGACGTTGAGGCGGAGAACACCGCGTCCGTCACTTCGGTAGAGCTGACGCGGTTTATACGTAAGCACTACCCGGAGTTCACCGTCGGCGTCGCGTTCAACCCGTACGAGCCTGAAGAACACGAGTTTGAAAAGCTGAAAAGAAAGCTTGATGCCGGCGCTTCTTTCGTTATAACGCAGCCGATAATACAGCAAAACAAAACAACGGACAGACTTTTGCTCGAATATCCCGGCCTGCCCGTAATCGTTGAAGCGTGGATGTCAAAAAAGCTGTATTTATTATCTGACGTCGTCGGTTATCCTATCCCGGAGGACGCGGTCTTCGATCCGATAGATACGCTGGAAAAGCTGAAGGCTCTGTATCCGTACTGCGGACTTTATCTGTCGCTTCTCGGATTCAAGACGCAGTATGAAACGGTAGAACAAATGGCAAAGGGGAAGATAATATGAAAATAGTTGTTTGCGTAAAACAGGTCCCCTCCACTACGGACGCGAAAATTGATCCGGAAACTAAAAGAATTATAAGAGAGGGAACAAAAGCGGTCCTGAATCCGTTTGATCTCTACGCCGTGGAAGAAGCGGTGTGTATCAAAGAACAGCTTGGCGGGGAAGTCACGGCGCTTTCAATGGGACCGGAGAGCGCAAAAGCGTCTCTGATCGAGGCGCTTTCTATGGGCGCGGATAAAGCGGTACTGCTCTGTGACAGAGCGTTTGCCGGCTCCGATACGTGGGCGACAAGCTACGCGCTTGCAAAAGCCATAGAAAAAATAGGCGGCGTTGATCTGATAATCTGCGGCAAACAGGCAGTAGACGGGGACACCGCGCAGGTCGGACCGGGTATCGCCGCAAAGCTTGATATAATACAAGCGGCGAACGTATCAAAGGTGGAAGAAGTATCGGAAGAATTCATAACCGTAAGCAGGATGAACGAAACGGGTACGGACGTGCTGAAGCTCAGACTTCCCGCGCTTATAACTGTCACAAAGGATATAAACGAGCCGCGAATACCAACCCTCAAAAACACACGCAAAGCGAGAAATACTGAAATCCTTATATGGAAACCGGACGATATAGGCG
>DBWC01000032.1:3273-4160 GCA_002308615.1 Clostridiales bacterium UBA1248 | reverse complement strand
CCTCTCCGACGCGCGTCGTCACAACGGAGCCGCCGGCAACGAGAAACACCGTCACGAAGAAGATAGAAGGCGATGCGGAAAGCGCGGCAGAAGCTTTGTTAAACGAGCTTATAAGCCGCAAACTGATATAGGGGGTGCGGCAATATGAAGATTTTAAACGAAGCTGATAAAAACAGCTATAAAAACGTATGGACCTTATCTGAGCTGACAGAAAAAACTCTTCATTCCGTGTCGTATGAGCTTCTCGGCGCGGCAAAAAAACTCGCCGATCAAAGAGGCTGCGAGGTGTGGACGGTCGTGCTCGGCAATATTGATGAAGAACATATAAATACTCTGTTTGCATACGGTGCGGATAAGATAATATACGTAAATGATGAAAGGCTCTCCGCCTTCAACGACGAGTTAGAGTGTAATATACTTGAAAGACTGATAAACAAATACCGTCCGGAAACGGTTTTATTCGCCGCTATGACGCGCGGACGCGCGCTTGCTCCGAGACTTGCAAGTAAGCTGTATGCCGGTCTTACCGCGGACTGCACAGGACTTTTGATCGACCCGGAAAACGGCGATCTGCTTCAGACGCGCCCGGCTTTCGGCGGCAATATAATGGCGACGATCAGAAGCAGCGACCACCGCCCGCAGATGGCGACGGTNNCACCGTCCGCAGATGGCTACGGTGCGCCCCAGGGTCATGCCCGTACCTGAGTCAGATCCCGGCAGATCCGGAGAAATAATACGTGAGTATATAACGTCGGACGACGCTTTGCGGATAAAGGAGATCATACGGAGCATACAAACGGACGGATCCTCGCTGAATCTGAATGACGCACGTATCATTGTCGCCGGCGGACGCGCGATGAAAGGGCCGGAGGGGGTTGCAATGCTGG
>DBWC01000032.1:2410-3168 GCA_002308615.1 Clostridiales bacterium UBA1248 | reverse complement strand
TCCGGGCAGATACAGCATCTTATAGGGATGCAGTCGTGCAAGACGATAATTGCGATCGATAAAGACGATACGGCGCCTATGATGAAATTAGCGGATATAGCGGTGAAAGGCGACGTGTTTGAAATAATACCCGCCCTGATCAAAGAATTTGATAAAAGAAGAAATTAAAGGAGAAATACCATGCTTATTATCGGAGAAAAACTGAACGGTGCGATAAAATCCGTAGCCGAAGCGATCAAAAACCGCGACGGAGATTTTATACGTGATCTGGCGTCAAAACAGCTTTTGCAGCGCGCGGATTATCTCGATATCTGTTCCGGCAGACCCGACGGGGACGCCGATATATTGAAATGGATGATCGAACTGATACAAAACGACCATCCGGACGTGAGATTCAGCCTTGACAGCCCGAATCCGGACACTATACTTGAATGTATTCCGCTTTGCAAAAATCCGGGGATCATAAATTCAGTTTCGCTTGAGAAAAACAAGATCGAAGCAATCTTTCCCGCCGTCGCCGATAAAAAGGGCTGGAAGATAATAGCTCTTCTGCTTGACGATACCGGAATGCCTGAAAACGTCGAAAAGCGTATGGAAAGCTTTCACGGCATAACGGCAAAAATGAAGGAATACGGTATATCGACGGACAGAGTGTACTTTGACCCGCTGGTATTCACGGTAGGCACGTCGCCCGACAGTTTTCTTAATTTCATAAACACGTCAAAGGAGATCAAAAAAGAATATCCGGGCGCGCATAT
>DBWC01000032.1:0-2380 GCA_002308615.1 Clostridiales bacterium UBA1248 | reverse complement strand
CACGCGTTTCTTATCGGAGCCATGATGTTCGGTATGGACAGCGCGATAATGGACCCGCTCAACAGAGATATGCTCGGCGGAGTCTACGCCGCGGAGGCGCTTCTCGGTGAGGATGAATACTGTATCGAATATCTTTCCGCTTACCGCGACGATCTTTTCGGAGCGGTGAAATGACGTTTTGCGGATGAGGACAGGTCAAGGAAAACGGGAGAGACAAGAAAAAGGAGTCTTATGCAGCCGTCGGCACATCCGGCTGATGAAGCGAGGTCTCCCGGTTCCCGATCAGTCCCGCAAGCGGCGATAAAACAGAAAAAGCATCGCTTTGGCGGGGTGCTCTTAAGGATAGATAAAAATACCGACTGAATGAAGAAAATTCTCTTGTTCAGTCGGTTTTTATGTCGTATATTTGTGCATGCAATGATTTGACGGGTTCCGCAGAGTATGCCGAAGGCACCCGTCATATTCGTAGCGTTCATCATGTTCCGCTTGAGCGGAATTCATCTTTAAATACGCCTCATACGGCGTATGCGGTGAGGACGTAGTACGGGATAAGATCGCCGTCTGATCATTTCGGGCGGTAGGCGCAGATAAACGGGGCTTCGACGCGATTAACGGGCTCCTTTGTCGGCTGTTTTGAGTTTATGCGGGTGTCGGAGCCGTGGTCGTAGCGCAGGGCGTTGCCGCTTTTATCAACGTCTGACGCGAGCATGAACACGTGCTGCGGGGAACCGTTTTTATCCGGTCTGACGAATATGATGTCGCCCGCCTGCAATTCTTTAATTCTTGTGATTTTTTCAAACCCGTTTTTTTCACACCACAGGATGAGATTCGACACCACGCAGCCCTGAACGAGCGGCTGATCGGTATATCCCGCGCGATACAGGATCCAGTCGACGAGTCTGTCGCAGCTTGTGCGCAGCGGTCTGTGGTTTATACCGGGATTTGTACAGGAATCGCCGTATTTGAACCCGGTTTTGCGAGCGTATTCCGTGATATAATGACCTTCACGCAACAGATCGCACTGCAAAAGCGTATACGGCGTATATATGACGGCGCCGGTTTCGTCGGCTATGCGGTAACCGTACTTTTTCTGCTTATCGCAGGCGGCCTTCGCATCGTCAAGAGACTGATAAACTGAGCCCTTTATGTTGTCTTCCGGTTTATCGAGCCGGTCTTCGTAAAGACATACGTAATATCCTTTTTCAACGGTCTTTGGCGTCTCTTTTTCTTTATCGGCTTCTATGTAAGCCTCGGCCTCCGCACGATCCGCGCAGAACGCGGCGGACTGAAGAAGGAACGTATCGCCCTCTTCAACGTAATTTGTATAATCGAGACGGAATTTGTCGTTGAATGACGTTTTCCAGCCTTTTGTTTTTTTATCCGCTTCAAATATGAGATACTGCGTTTTGCGCTCTCCGAAAAACTCTGAATCGCCGCCGTAAACAGCTGTGATCGAATATCCCTCGCGCGCGTTTTTTATACTTCCAGTTGCGTAAAACATCTCAAACGCGCCGCCCCATTCCGCGCGGATCTTCAATACTATGACTTTCATTTCCTCGGGCGTAAACGGCACGTAATTTGTTCCGTCTTTCGACGGATAGCCCGCGGCTTTATACATACTGTTTATCCGGAAATATATGCCCGGGTCGCGCGACTGTTTGTTTGCGGTAATAAGCACGCCGTCCGCCGTAAGCTCGGGCGACGCGCAGTTTCCGCGGGAAAACGAGGCGGAAAACAGTTCTTTATCAAACGCGGAAAAATCCACGCGGCACGGGTCGGCGATAAGATACTGCGACTGCTCTTCCGCCTCCGTTATTTTTTCCGTTATCTTCTCCGTCATCTTTTCCGTTATAAGTTCCGTATCGGTTATTGAGTTCTCCTCCTCCGTCGCGGTTTGCTTTTCTGCGCACGAGGCGAAGCAAACCGGAAATACGATAAGACTTGCAATAAGTACAAGTAAATACTTTTTCATAAGCGTTTTTTATTTCCCGGCGATCTGCCCTTTGAATTTCTTTATCTGCTCGCACAAAAGGTCGTAATAGAACGTGCCGTGTATTTTTGACGGCTCCAGATCTTTCGATTCCTCGGGCGAAGGCTGTTCTCCCTTCGTCCATTCGTTCCACGAAACGAGGATCACCATGCCGGCGCCTAAGTCGTTTGCGCGCTGAAACTGTTTTTTGAGAGTAAGACCGTTATCGCGTTCATATGCCGGTATATAGCCGCTGTCGCCTTCGTTTCCCTGTTTGCGGCTCGCGGCGGTACAGGTCACGCATTCGACGCGGTCGTTTTGTACGGAAAACGTCTGAAGACCTCTTTCCTCCCAGCTCCACCAGCCCTGCGTCGCCATCGTTTTTTTGTTGTAAAGATCGGACTGCTGACC
>DBWC01000073.1 GCA_002308615.1 Clostridiales bacterium UBA1248 | reverse complement strand
ATAGGCGAAGAGACCGCTCCCGATACCGATGCCGACACAGATGCTGACACAGACGCTGATACTGATGTCGCAACAGACGACACTCAGGCTCCCGATACCGACGCTCCCGACAACCCCGACAACCCGAAGACCGCTGACGTGGCTATCATAGCTGTAGCTTCCGTAGCCGCCATCGCTCTTGCCGGCGCTGTTATAGGCAAGAAAGCTCTTAAGAAATAATCCACAGCAATAAAAAAGCTGCCGCAAGGCAGCTTTTTTGTCGCTTTGATTTATTTAAGTCTTTCTATCAGATACGGCAGAACGGGCTCAAACTTTACGCCGTAGCGGTGGTTTTCATCGCCGGCGGTGTTTTCTATGCACTTTACCGTATAGTCGGCGGCTATCGCGGCGGATTCGAACACCGTTTTGCCCTGCAGATAAGCGCCTGTGAACGCGGACGCGTAAACGTCGCCCGTTCCGTGACTGCTTACCGGCAGCTTCTTGTGCTCATAGTATGAATATTTGCCGTTTTCGTAAACCGCGACGCCCGTCGTTTTGTCGTTATAGCTGACACCCGTCAAAACGACCGTCTTCGCGCCGTTTTTTGCCATCGCGTCAAATATTTTATCTATATACGCTCTGTCGTATTCATTCCTGTATTCGATGCCGGTAAGAAACGCGGCTTCCGTGATGTTAGGCAGCGTTATATCGCAGTTGTAAACGAGCTTCTTCATCTCTTCAACGTATTCGGCGTTGAACGCGCCGTACAGCTTGCCGTTGTCCGCCATCGCGGGGTCGACCACGCTCACCGCTCCGGGCTTTGACAGCGTTTTTATTATGTCCTTTACCTGGTTTATCTGCTGTATGCTTCCGAGATATCCGGTATATATCGCGTCAAAGCTGATATTTTCCTTTTTCCAGTGCGCCGCTATGCCCGGAATATCGTCCGTAAGATCGCGCACGGTGAATCCCGTGAATCCTCCCGTATGCGTTGAGAGCACCGCGGACGGAAGTATAACCGTCTCAAGTCCCGCGGCGGAAAGGATCGGCAGAGCGACTGTGAGCGAGCACTGACCGAAGCATGAGATATCCTGTATAGTCAAAACTCTTTTGTAATTCATTATAATTACCCCCTTGACAAATGTTTGAAAGTATTATACAATGATTTTGATAATATAAAATATTCAGAACAGGAGTTTTTTATATAACCAGATGAAATACGGGATAGATAAAACCGCAAAGCAGCCCGCGTATATGCAGCTTTATTCGCAGATAAAAGCGGATATAACGGACGGCGTGATAAAGTACGGGGAAAAGCTGCCGTCAAAACGCACGCTCTGCGCGGAAACGGGCGTTTCTGTCATTACCGCGGAGCACGCTTACGCGATATTATGCGACGAGGGCTACGCGGAGGCGCGCGAGCGCAGCGGATATTTCGTGATATATAAGGAATCCGATTTTATTTATAAAAACGCGCCCGGGAAAAATAAAGTATACGGCAAGCCGCCGCAGCATAAAAACTCGGGAGACTTTCCGTTTTCGGTGCTTGCAAAGACGATGAGACGCGTTATCCTCGATTACGGGGAGGCGCTTCTCGTAAAGTCGCACAACAAGGGCTGCATAGAGCTGCGGGAGGCGGTCTGCTCGTATCTTGCGCGGAGCAACGGAATGAAAGTATCGCCGGAGCAGGTGATTATAGGCGCGGGAGCCGAATATATCTACGGCCTTGCCGCGCAGCTTTTGGGAGAAGACCGGATTTACGGGCTTGAGGATCCGTCATACGAAAAAATACGCCGCGTTTACGGCGCAAACGGCGTAAAATACGAGCTTTTGCCGCTTCACGACGACGGGATAACGACGGAGGCTCTGGCAAGATCGTCGGCGTCCGTGCTTCACATCACGCCGTTTCACAGTTATCCGAGCGGCGTGACGGCGCCCGCGTCAAAGCGGCGCGAGTATCTGTCTTTCGCAAAGGCAAAGGACGGGTATATTATCGAAGATAATTACGATTCGGAGCTGACAGTTTCGCGCAAAAACGAGGATACGGTGTTTTCGTTATCCGACGACGGGCGCGTGATTTACATAAACACGTTTTCAATGACCGTAGCGCCTTCTCTGCGTCTCGGATATATGGTTTTGCCGGACAGGCTTTTAAAAGAATTTGACGAAAAACTCGGATTTTATTCCTGCACCGCGCCCGTGTTCGAGCAGCTCGTTTTAGCGGAGCTTCTGAACAACGGCGATTTTGAGCGCCACGTGAACCGGGTCAGGAGAGAGAAGAGAAAACAGAATTTGTCGTAGGGGGACTTTGGTATTGTGGATTGCCCCCCTCCGGCTCGGCGTAACCGCCTCGCCGATTCACAAGCCCCTTTTCCCCTCCCACAGATCAAAGATCCGAGGGGGCGCGAAAGCGACCGGCCGTCGAGGCGCCGACGCCTACGAATGAACCGATTTGATTTGCGGTATACAGCGGGAGGGGATACCCCCCCTGCGGATAACCGGATTTGCCTAAACGAAAAGACGGGCGACCGATCGGCCGCCCGTCTGAATTTACAGTTTTGAATTCTTAATCAATACATTCCGCCCATGCCGCCTGCGGGAGCCGCGGGAGCGGGGTTTTCTTCTTTCTTGTCCGCAACGAGGGATTCCGTCGTCAGCACGGTCGCCGCGATGGACGCCGCGTTCTGCAGCGCGGAGCGCGTTACCTTTGTCGGGTCTACGATGCCGGATTTTACCATATCGACGTACTTTTCGGTATATGCGTCGAAGCCGTAACCGACTTTCTTTGACGCGTAGATCTTATCGACTACAACGGAGCCTTCGAAGCCCGCGTTCTCGGCGATCTGACGTACCGGAGCTTCAAGCGCTTTGAGCACTATGCTTACGCCGACCTTTTCGTCGCCGTCGACCTTGTCGAGCAGAGCTTTCACAGCCGGAGTTGCGTTTATGAACGCCACGCCGCCGCCCGCTACGATACCTTCTTCAACAGCCGCCTTCGTGGCGTTGAGAGCGTCTTCTATGCGGAGCTTCTTTTCCTTCATCTCAACTTCCGTCGCGGCGCCGACCTTGATGACGGCTACGCCGCCGGCGAGCTTTGCGAGCCTCTCCTGGAGCTTCTCGCGGTCGAAATCGGACGTCGTCGTCTCTATCGCCGCGCGGATCTGGTTGACTCTCGCCTTGATCTCTTCCTTGTCGCCCGCGCCGTCGACTATGATCGTGTTGTCCTTGTTGACCTTGATCTGTCTTGCGTGGCCGAGCTGATCGAGCGTCGTCTCTGAAAGCTCAAGTCCGAGCTCGGAGGAGATCACCTGACCGCCTGTCAGTATCGCTATGTCGCGGAGCATTTCCTTGCGTCTGTCGCCGAAGCCCGGAGCTTTGACGGCTACGCAGTTGAACGTGCCTCTCAGCTTGTTCAGAATCAGCGTCGTAAGAGCCTCGCCCTCAACGTCTTCCGCTATGATAAGCAGCTTTGCGCCGGTCTTTACTATCTGTTCGAGCAGCGGGAGTATCTCCTGAATGTTGGATATTTTCTTATCCGTGATAAGAACGCTCGCGTCGTCAAGCACTGCTTCCATTTTATCGGTATCCGTAGCCATATAAGGAGAAATATAACCGCGGTCGAACTGCATGCCTTCGACAACCTCGGAATAAGTCTCTGCGGACTTGGATTCCTCAACGGTTATGACGCCGTCGCTCGTTACTTTCTCCATGGCGTCCGCGATAAGCTCGCCTATATGCTCGTCGCCCGACGAAACGGTGCCGACTCTTGCGATATCCTTATTGCCGGATACGGCTTTGGAGTTTGCGATTATCGCTTTAACGGCTGTGTCCGCCGCTTTCGCTATGCCTTTGCGTATGACCATCGGGTTTGCGCCCGCGGTGACGTTCTTCATTCCTTCTTTGATCAGTGCCTGCGCCAAAAGCGTAGCCGTCGTCGTACCGTCGCCCGCCGCGTCGTTCGTCTTTGTGGCGACTTCTTTTACGAGCTGAGCGCCCATGTTTTCAAACGCGTCCTCAAGCTCTATCTCTTTTGCTATGGTAACGCCGTCGTTTGTGATGAGCGGCGCGCCGTATTTCTTGTCAAGAACTACGTTTCTGCCCTTCGGTCCGAGCGTGATCTTGACGGTATCGGCCAGTTTGTCAACGCCCTTCTGCAGCGCTTCTCTTGCTTCTGCTCCGTATATGATCTCTTTTGCCATGATTATTACCTCTTTTCTTATTCAACTGTGGCTAATATATCGTTTTGTCTTACGATAATATATTCTTCGCCGTCGCATTTTACTTCCGTTCCGCTGTATTTTGAGAAGATAACGCGCTGACCTTTTTTAACGGTCATCACTACTTCTTTTCCGTCAACCACTCCGCCGGGACCCACGGCGATAACTTCCGCTACCTGCGGCTTTTCTTTTGCAGAGCCGGCAAGGATTATACCGCTCTTCGTCGTTTCCTCAGCTTCGACCATTTTGAGAACTACGCGGTCAGACAAAGGATTAAGTTTCATATCTGTATCCTCCTTAACAGTATGTTTAAAATTTATACGCTGGCACTCACAGCATATGAGTGCCAACCAACAACACATATTGTAGCATCATTTTTGTAAAAATCAAGTCTTTTTTTCAGATTTTACAAATGTTTAACATTTCAAGCAAATATGCCGCGAATTTGCCGTTATAGCACGGATCCCATTATTTAATTTATTTATTTTTAATAAAATTTCTTAAAAGATATTGACAAAAATAAAAATATATAGTATTATATATGCGCAGTCGTCGTATAGGCGACAGAATATTCGGAGGGATCAGAATGAAAAAGACATTTTTAATCATGATCGCGGCAGTTATGGCGATTGTTCTGTGTGTTTCCGCGTCCGCGGCGACAAACTCCAACCACCTTATTGACGAAGGTTTCCCGAGATTCAACGACAGTGAAGAGAAGGAATGGGAATTATTCGGCTGGACCGTGGTCGATACCGAGATAACCGCCATGGGTTACAAGCTGGACGGCGGCGAGATAGTCTGGGTCGACGAAACAGTCGATTCACGCGAAAACGCAAAAAATCTTGACAAAAACGATTGCTTTGAAGACGCCGAGCTCTCACGTGCGGTAGTTGAAATGTCGCTTACGAACGGACTTGAAGAGTTCTTTGCGTACCGCATACATATCACGCTTGACGGATCGAAGATCGCAAAAGGCGCGCACGCTCTTGAAGTTCAGGTCAAGTACAAGGACGGTTCGATAGGCAACCCGTTCAGAGAAAGCACGATCAACTTTGAAAAAACGCTGGACGCCGAAGCAGGCGGAGAAGCGACGCAGGCTCCCGACAGCGATACCAAAGCCGAGGATCCCGTGACGGACGCCGTGACGGACGCCGAGACTGAAGCCGAGCAGAAGCCGGTCGAAAACCCGAAGACGGCGGACACCGCGATAGCGGCGATCGCAGCAGTTGCGGCGATAGCTCTCGCAGGCACGGTGATTGCGAAGAAAGTAAAGTAAGATCTTTAGGAGAAACGTTATGAAAAAAATCATTGCAGTTTTATTATCTTTAGTAATGACAGCGGCGGTGTTCGGCGCCGCGGCGGTCAACGCTGCAGATCCGGATCCGTCACAGTGGCTCTGTGAAGCCGGCGGCCCCGTTGCGACCGGATGGTGGATAAAGGACATTACCGCGGACAACCGTGACAGCATAGACGTCAAGTTTACGGCTACAAGCGTATTCAGCGGAATTACGTTTATAGTATACGCAAACACGCCTGACGATGCAAAAGGACACTGCATGGTAAAGGTAGAGCTTGTAAACTCCAAAAACAAGACCGTATACACAAGCGAGGTCGACGCGTCTCACGAAAGAGGATTTGAGATGCACGTGCTCGATTTCGGCAAAGCTTACGCAAAAGGCGAGTATACGTTCAGATTGATCTGCACGGGCACGGGCGATTATTTCAGCTTAGGCTCGAGCAGAAAAGGCCCGTCCGAGGTCCAAGTCACAGGCGGCACCACGGATGCCGATACTCTTGTTGACCCGATCATACTTCTGACCGGCGCGGTACCTCCCGGAGAAGAGCCTGAAGACGACGAAACGGAACCTGCGACGGATGAAGTGACCACAGATACAGAAGAGGTCACCACAGCCGAGCAGACCGACGCGCAGACCGACGCGCAGACCGACGCACAGACCGACGCGCAGACCGAAGCGGACGATCAGACCGACGCGGCGGGCGATCAGACAGCCGAAGACCCCGCGACGGACGCCGCTGCGACCGACGCCGAGACCGAAGCCGAAGAAAAACCCGTCAACCCGAAGACAGCCGACGCCGCAATAATAGCGATAGCATCCGTCGCGGCTATAGCTTTGGCAGGTGTGGTAATAGCAAAGAAACTTAAATAAAAAAGGAAAAAGAAAATGAAAATGAAAAAACTGTTTTCAATAATTATCGCGGCAGCCATGATCGCTGCGATATTTACGACAGCTTTTGCAGTTCACGCATCAGAAATGTTCGCGTTTTGGGTAGACTGGTACACGATCAACGGCGAGATCGTATTCCAGACTCTCACGCCGGATAGCAGAGCAGAGAATTACGTAGTCACAAATCCTCAGACGTACGATAAAAAAGCCGAGGCCGCGCCTGAAGCAGTCGGCTTCCTCGGCTGGGCCATGCTGAACAACGGCGTCAAGATCGACGGCTTTGCCTATATGATCGATGATGAAGAACCGGTCTACGATGATCTTTTTATCGCACGCAACATTGGGTCCTCATATGATCGCAGAGCCGAGCTTGCCAACGCCGGATTCCCGGATGCCGAAGGCTACTGGATATTTTTCGACTGTACGAAGCTCGCAGCAGGCAGCCATACGGCTACGTTTGTTGTCAGAGGCGAGGACGGGGACGAGCACGAAATGTTCTCGTATGCCTTTACCGTGACCGGAGACGATGAGACGACAGCAGACGATGATACGACGGCGGAAGACGTGACGACCGACGCCGATACCGAAACAGACACGGAAGAACAGATCGACACGGTCGGCGACGATACCGACGACGACACGCAGACAGACGCCGGCGACGCCGCGACCGACGACGCCGAGACCGACGGCGATACAAAAGCCGAAGACCCCGCAACGGACGCTCCGGCAACGGACGCCGAGACCGAAGCCGAAGAAAAACCCGTCAACCCGAAGACAGCCGACGCCGCAATAATAGCGATAGCATCTGTCGCGGCTATAGCTTTGGCAGGTGTGGTAATAGCAAAGAAAGCAAAAAAATAAAATAAATTTTAAAGGAGAAAAAAAATGAAAAAGATTTTTGCAGTAATCATAGCCGCAGCTCTCTGCGCGGCTCTCTGCATCGTAGCAAGCGCTGAAGCGGATCCGAACACTTGGTTCTGCGCTCCTCAGACGAACGGCTATGACACAGGATGGTGGATGACCCCCAACGGTGACCCGACGACCGGATATACCAACGCTGAAAGAGACATTTGCGTTAGCTTCACAACGCCGAATGCTTTTGACGGCTTTGTAATGGCTTGCTTTGCTCCTGCCACGGGCGCAAACGTTACGGTAAGTCTGTATGACGAAAATGATGATCTTCTTGAAGACGCAGAGATCAGCGTCGTAGGCGACCACAACGTAGAGAGCCAGGGATATATCCCCGTTGAATTCAGCAAAGCGTATGCAGCCGGTACATACACCATTGCGTTCTCTATGGAAGCAAAAGGTGACGAGACGGCTATCACCGAGTACTTCGTTCTCGGCGCGGCTCCCGAAGGTGATAACGACAGTCTTGAAATAAACGTTTCCGGAGCGTGCGGATTCAACAACTTAATCAACCAGGATCAGTCCTTCGACTATCCCGCTATCGTACTCTACGGCGCGGAAGCTCCCGCTGATGATACCGATACCGACACAGACGCCGATACCGACGCCGATACAAATGAAGACGTCGATACCGCTGAAGTGACCGAGCGCGAAATGGGCACGATCGATGAAACCAAACTCAACATAGTCATCGACGGCGGCGTTGAAAAACTTACCGCAAAAGCCGGTGAAGAAGTTACAGTCAAGATCTCCCTCGTAAA
>DBWC01000041.1 GCA_002308615.1 Clostridiales bacterium UBA1248 | reverse complement strand
AATTTAGCTGGGCGAAGCCCAATTTAGCTCGCCGTAAGGCGAATTTAGCTGCGGTGTACTTCCTTACGAAGTACACCGCAAACAAGGATTTTTCCTTACCTCAGCCGGTTTTTATTTACTGTCCTTTAGAACACCACACTCAGCGCCCGCCTTTTTCATATTCATTTTATGACGCCGGATAAGACCGATCCGTCAAATGTGATATATCCGTGCTCTTCCTCAGGCACGTCTGCTCCGTCCCCCGTCAAGCCCTCGTACCAGTCTATACGCGACGTACTGTCTTTATTCACGACGCTTATAAACGTCCGGTCGAGCGGACCGCTGTAGCAGTATTTCGTCAAAGAATCGTCCGTTATTGCACATCTGAAGCTGTCCTTAAGCTCGCCGTTTACATGCAGCGTTATCTCAAAGCTCTTGTTCTGTACGTCGTAGGACGCGTTGTATTTATACTCGTCGTCTTTCTTTTTACAGCTGTATTCCGCTTTGTTTTCGTCTTCCGCGTACTCTTTATCCTCAAATCCGCGCAGGGCGAAATAGATATTAAGCGTGTTTTCCGCGTTATCGTCAAAGAACATCTCGGCAATTTCCGCAAGCTCGTCGCTGTGCTTATACGCCGTCAAGCCGTACATATATTTCTGACCTATGATAGTATTTATCGCCGCTTCAGTGGCGTTAAAATACGAGTCGTTACATTCTTTATACAGCGTGAACAGCTCTCTGTAATCCTTATACCGTCCGGGATCCGCTGCTTTCGTATACGCGGTATCGTTATTGCTTATCAGGCTTTCTATCACGTCCGGCGGCGACGGGGCGCACGAGCACAAAATCAAAAGCGCCGCCGTCAGAACAGGCAGTAAGCACCTTTTCAACAAATTCAAGATTATATCCACCTTTGAAAAATATCAATGTAATTATATATGGATTATATCTTAAAATATGTCGAATTGCAATAGTTTATTATAATTATTTACAATTTATATTGATTATTTCTTTCAGAATTATATAGTCGTCAGATATTCGCTTATAAACGTACCGCCGACTATGCGGTACCCGTCGTCCGTTTTTACAAGCTCAAAGGTGACCTCCCTCTCCGGATCCCACGCGTCTCCGATCATGGCGGAGGCGGTGATCAATCCGTCTTCTTCCTTTGTTATTTTCATGGAACCGTAGTCGATCAGCAGCCGCGGCTCGATCTGATCCGTCATATCGAGCAGATAAACGTCTCCGTCTGCTATCAGAAAATACTTGTTTTCTTTAATATAATTTTTGACCGTGTCCTCCGGCAGGATCTTTGAAAAATACCTTATGAAGTTATCGTACGTTGAAAGTCCGTATGAAAAACGACGTACCGTGCCGGTCATATAGTATTTTTCTCCGTCTTCCTCACGCAGAGCCGTCTGATCCAGTTTTTCTTCAAGCCCCTCCGGAAGCGACGGGTTGTTATTGTATTCTATGCTGTACGCCGTATCGCAGCCGTAGTATCTGAAATCGCTTACCAGACCGAAGCGCATCAGATGAAACAGCTTTTCCGCGTCTATTATCGAATCTCTTATCTCACATTCTTCCGAAGAAAGGGTCCTGTTCAACCATTCGGTAACGAGAGTTCCGCCCGTTATTTTTAATTCTCCTTTTTCTTCCTTAAGCTCGACGGTATAATCTCTTTCCTGATCAACGTCGTTTATGAATACGATCGCGGTAATGGCGCCGTTATCATCGGATACAACGCTGTCTGACAATTCACCGAAAAACGGAGTTTGCAGGTTGTTCGTGTTGAAGAAGCGGTACTGATCGCTTGTAAGCACGCGGCCGTCTTCTAAAACTAAGAAGCATCTGTTTTCTTTTACAAAATCGTCCGCTATGCTCTTTGCCGTAAGAGATTTGAAATACTCTTTCCACTCATCTATCGTCTTTATCCCCTCGCGCTGCTCGTACACGACGGGTGCGGAATCGGAATGATCAAGCTCATCCTTCGTATAGTATTTCAGCAAAGCCGTGTATACGGCGTCGCCCGGCTCGTATATCCTTGCGTATCCGTCTCCTTCGTCAAATCTGCAATAGATGTTTGACGACGGATCGCTTACCGCTATGCCGTACTTGACGGACAGAGCCATATTGAAGAATTCGTTTATGACAAAATTCGCTTTCTGTGTTCTTTTTGAAGTTAAAAAATCATCAAAACCGTACTTTTTGATCAGTTTATACGAAGGCAGGTACTTCGTTTTTACATCTTCCTCCGTCATATATCTCGCATAATTGCAAAACGCGTTATAATAATGCTCGTGTATCCATTTGTCGCATTCTTCATTATACGACAGATCAAGGCGCGGAAGACTGTCAGCTTTGAATCTGTCAAAGCACGGGTAATACTTGGTCGTATACGGCACGGTGCGCGTATCGTCGTTCCACGTATCGACCAGGAAAGACGAAATATATACAAACATAAGCTGCTTGCGCAGCGGATCTGCTTCGGTATCGTACAGATCGAGAAAATAGCCGTACGTGAAATTATCAGCGGACTCGTCTCCGAGATAATAACCGCCGTCGTCGTATATATCGTCCGCGTGCTCGTCGCCGCAGAGATATCTGAAGCGCTGATAGTTTATACCGTAATGCGTTATCTCGTATACGGCGCGCTCTACTCTGCCCTGCGTATCAAGTTTATCCCAGCCGTCAAAATCCGGCTCGGTCTCCGATTGTTCGGTTTCGGTATGATCCTCTGTTTCTTCCGGCTCCGTCGTCTCCGTATCCGTTATCACCGCCGGCTCTGTTTTCTCCGTATCCGTTATCACCGCCGGATCCGTTTCATCCGGCTCCGTGATATATGTGATTTCATCCGTATCAGTTATTTCCGTTTTTCCGAAAATACTGCCTAAAAACGCGGTAACAGGCTCGCGTATCGGCTTTATCGCCATTGCGGCGCCGAATATAAGCGCGGCCGCGGCGGCGATCGTTATTCCCTTGTAAAGCGGCGAGCTTCCGATGCGTTTGTAAAGCGGCAGCTGTTTATCAAACAGCTTGTTCATCGCTTTTGTGTGCTTTTCGGAGCGCTGCCAGTTTTTGTCCTCCGGTATCGAATAATATTCTTTTACGCCCGCCTCGAGCAGAACGTCTTTAAGCGTATATTTATAACTCATATCCCGCCTCCTTCAGCTTTTCGGCAAGCATTTGCTTCGCGCGGCTTATCTGCACTCTGACGGTCGCGGGGGCGCGCTTTAAAACGTCCGCCGTTTCCTTCGGCGAATATCCCATAACGACGTTAAGATAAAGCGGCGCGCGGTATATATCGTCCATCTGCGTCATGATCTTTACCGCGTATTCGAAAACCTCTCGCTTTTCCGTCTCAAACACGGTATCAAAGCTGTCCGGCGTATCCGCCAGCTCATCCTCCGGCACGGTGTTTTTTCTTTTTCTCAAAACGTCTGTCGCCTCGTTTTTTACAACGGCGATAAGATATCCGCAGAGCGCGTCCTCGTCGTATATGTTAATGCTTCCCATTCTTTTTGCAACGGACACAAACGCGTTCTGAACGGCGTCCTCGGCGTCTTCGCCGCTGTTCAAAATGCGTTTTGCCGCGGTATACATACGTCTGCTGTATTTTTCATACATCAGGGTAAGGCGCTGTTTATCGTTTTCATTAAGCGCCTCTGCCGTAAATAAAAGCATGACGTTTTCCTTTCTTTCGGTGTCTTCATATAATAAAACGTTTTTGACGCCTTAAACGTAACAAAAAGAATGTAAACAAATTTTTAAATCAAGGGCTGACTTGCGTCAGCCCCGAATATATAGACAAAGTATTTAAATAAACTCCTTCCGTCTCGGCGTACCGCCGATCCACCTCCCTCGATGAGTGGCTCCTCCTTCGGGGGAGCTGTCATCCGGAAAGCTTTCCGGACGACTGAGGGAGTTTGTTTTCACTCTGTCAGTCCTGTTTTATTATAATAATTCTATCCCGTTTTCTTTGCATATCCGGATCGTTTGCTCGTCCCAGACGGAGGACTGCACCTCGCCGATATGCGCCTTGTTCATTATGAGCATACACAGCCTTGACTGACCTATGCCGCCGCCTATCGTCAGCGGCAGCTCGTCGTTCAACAATGCTTTGTGGAAGGGTCTTTGCGCCCAGTCGTCGCAGCCTCTTATATGAAGCTGAGACAAAAGCGAATCCTTATCCACTCTTATGCCCATGCTCGATACCTCAAACGGTATGTCGAGCAGCTCGTTATAAAAGATTATATCACCGTTCAAGCTCCAGTCGTCGTAGTCGGGCGCACGTCCGTCGTGAACAGTTCCGTCCGACAGCGCTCCGCCGATCTGCGAGATGAACACCGTTTTATACTCCCTTGCGGCGCAAAGCTCCCTCTCCTTGGGCGTTTTACCGGGATATTTCTGCAAAAGCTCCTCGCTTGTGATATACGTTACATTGCGCTCGAGCTTGTATTTCAGCACGGGATAAATATTCATAAGAGCCTGCTGCGTGTCGCAGATACAGCCTGCTATCGTATCGACGACGGAGCGCAGGAACCGCATATTTCTCTGCTCTTTCGTTATGATCTTCTCCCAGTCCCACTGGTCGACGTATATGGAATGGATATTGTCGAGATTCTCCTCGTCGCGCCTTATGGCGTTCATATCCGTGTAAAGCCCGCGGCCGACGGAAAAGCCGTATTTCGCAAGCGCCATCCGTTTCCATTTTGCAAGCGAATGTACGATCGACGCGGAGCCGTTTACGGCGGGTATGTCAAAGCTGACGGGGCGCTCCACTCCGTTTAATCCGTCGTTTAAGCCCGTGGACTCAACGACCATGAGCGGAGCGGAAACTCTCTGCAGGCACAGAGCCCCTGAGAGATTATCCTGGAATATCCTTTTGGTCAAAGCTATCGCTTTCTGCGTCTCGTATAGATCAAGTGATGATTTGTAGCCTTCCGGCACTTTTACGGTGTTCATTTTTTATATTTCCTTTTCTTTATTTCGTTATTCACAGGACGTTTCCGGCGCGCACACAAAGCATTCGTATCCGCGCGCTTCAAGCTCGGCTTCCGCGTCCTCCGCGTCCTTAAGACGCCTGAATACGCCGAAAACGGACGGTCCGCTTCCGCTCATCAGAGCGTTTTCCGCGTTATGCTCTTTCATTATCCGTTTTATCGCGTCGTCGTGATCTCCGTGTATCTCAAAACCGTTGTAAAGCTGTCTGCATATACCGGAAAGATCGCCTTTTTTTATCATTTCCGTCATTTTTTCACAGCTTCTTATTTCTCTTTTGCCGCAGCCGTCGATCCTTTCGTACGCGTCGCGCGTGCAAACCGTGGTGTTTCCCTTTGCTATGGTAAAGAAGCAGGAGGGCAATGGCGGGAGCGGTTCAAGCAGATCTCCTATGCCGAACGCGCGGCAAAGCCCTCTTTTGATACAGAACGGAACGTCCGCTCCGAGCTGTTTTCCCATAAGCGACAGTATTTTTTGTGAAAAAGGCGAGCCGTATAATTCATTTAAGGCGTTAAGCGTTGCCGCGGCGTCTGACGACCCTCCGCCGAGCCCGGCGGACACCGGGATCTTTTTGTCAAGATAAACGGACGCTCCGCCTTTTAAGCCGCTCTGCTCAAAGAACAGCTTTGCGGCACGGATAACGAGATTGTCGCCGTATATGAGTTTTTTATTGCTGCAGTCGAACGCTATGCCGTCCTCCGCTTTTTTAACTGTCAGCTCGTCGTACAGCGTCACGCTCTGCATTATGCTTTCTATTTTATGGTAACCGTCCTCCATCCGCTCGCCGATCTCAAGGAACAGATTCAGCTTTGCGGGCGCTTTGACGGTCATTGCATCAGACGATATCATCCGCGGGTCATTTCCTTTCCTTTACTGAATTGAGCACGAGCACGCTGCCGAGAGCGCCTATCGCTATACCGCCAACGGCGGCGGCGATGACAGTCCACAGCGGCACGGTGTTGGTAAACGGAACGGGCGACTCATCCTCCGTCACCGCGTCCGTTTCAGTCTGTGTGACCTCGGGCTCTGTGTCGGGCTCCGTCCCGATCGAAATAAATTCCGTCTCCGTTTCCGTCTCCGGCTCGGTCTCCGTATCGGTTTCCGCTTCCGTCTCCGTTTCCGTCTCCGGCTCGGTCTCCGTCTCCGTCTCCGTCTCTGTCTCCGTTTCCGTTTCAGTCTCGGTCTCCGCATCATACGCTTCCATGCGCATAACGGTTATCCTGTACTCGTTTTCCGTGCCGTCCTCTGCCGTGCAGCGCAGTACGATCAGGTTTTCACCCACCTGCAGCGCCGTGTCGCCTAAAGGCTCCGCTTTGGCTTTTTTGTCGTTCGGATCACCGGACGCCGATACCGAATCCACCTCATACGGTACGTAAACTATATAATCGTATCTGTCCGGGGCAAATTCCGGGGAAAGCCTTCCCTCGGAAAGCGAAACGGATGAAAGCGACGCGTCAGACGAGGCGACGTAGTCCGGATCCTGCTTCATTTTTGCTTTTATACTGTAAGTCGTCACACTGCTGTCGTTTTCCGCGGTGACCTTTATACGCACGGTGTTTGCGCCGACGGACAGACGGGAACCGCTTATATCCACGGAAGCCTCGCCGTCGTTCGTCTCCGCTTTGATCTTAAGCGCGTTCAGCGTATATTCCACTTCTCCGTCTATCTCATATTCGGTCTGATCCGGCGAGAAATCCGGTTTCAGCGTATAGCCCTCTACCGAAAGCGATTTAAGACTGCTGTCGGACGAAAGCGGGCGCGCGACCGTGACCGAATACGCGGCGGAAAGTCCGGACAATTCGTTTTCAGTATCGGACACCTGGCTGATATTCGCTTTTATTTCAATTTTGTCGCCGGTTTTTACGTTATCGTTGACTTTAAAATTCAGACTTATAACGGTCTTCTGCGATTTGATCGGAGATTTGAAGCCGTTGTTCTCCTCCGCCCAGATCTGAAGCGAGCCGTTTTTCTCCGTGACCTCGACCTTCCAGTCGGAAAGCGCTCCGGAGTCCGATTTATACGTCAGCTTTGACGTATCGTACGTTATATCGGCAAGTATGCCGCATATGCCGTTGCCGTCCGCCTTGAACTGGACAGTCAATGTGTTTCCCGCGCGTATGGAGCCCGGACCGCCAAGCGAAAAAGACGCCTTGAATTCGGCACAGCAAACCGCCGAAAGCGACGCGGCAAGCGATAAAGCCGCAAAAATACATATAATTTTTTTGATCGTGTTTTTCATATCAGTATCTGTTCTGCTCCGGTTTTACATCGTTTTGTATGCAGTACTTGAGGCGCAGATAATCCGTTATCGTCACCTTGCCGTCGCCGTTTACGTCCGACGCGTATTCCTTTTCTTTTGAAAGCGCTTTCCCGCTCTGTATACGTTCTTTAATTTTCAGATAATCCGTTATGGTAATCCTGCCGTCGCCGTTCACGTCGCCCGTGATGACGGCGGTGCAGACGTCACAGACCTTACCGTTTATCTCAAGGCGTATCTCGCAGCCCGTACCGACGGTATCCGTATCGGACAGCTCTTTTCCGTCTTTTGATATTTTCAGCTTTTCTCCGTTTTTGAATCCCGCGCGCAGTTCTTTGACCGACGTGCCGGGTCCTATAAGGCTCACTATGCCGTTTGCCGTGTTTATGAAATACTTTACGGATATTATCTTTTCCTCCTCCGGTACGGTATACGAGATACTCGATATATCGGAGGCTTCCGTCGTTAATGTTTCCTTATACCGCTGGCAGAATACGTAAGTCTGACCGGGCTGAAGCCCCTCAAACACGTTTGAGTCACCGAATCCTCCGGAAAGAGACAGTCTGTATTCACAGCCGTCCACGGCCTGCAACGTGACTTTGCCGTCCTCCGCTGTTTTTACGACGGGCTTGGGAGGCGCGGGTGAAGCTGCCTTTGATACGGTCACGCCTTCGCTTTCAAGCTCGCCTTCGACTCCGCCCTTTGATTTTACTCTGACCGTTACAGTCGATCCGATATCTTCCTTTACCGGTTTATACGTCACGTCTTCCGCCCCGTCTATTTTGACTCCGTTTTTGTACCATTGACATACCGGCTCCGAGTCGGACGGCTTTACAAGAGACAGATCCGCCGTAAGCGTGCCGCCGTATCTGCCTGTACCGGTGATCTTCACCGCGCCGGAAAGCACGGACACGGAGACGTTGACTTTGAACATGGTGAACACGCCGTTGTAGCTTACCGTAACGGTCTTTTCACCGGGCGTTTTAAGATCGCAGTTCACGGTAAAGTTTTTGTCAACGGCGACCGTTATGCCTCTGCCGTTCGTATAGTAAAGCGTAAGTCCGCCGCTGTCAAACGTATCGTAAATATAATATTCCGTCTTATCGGGCATTGTCCGTACGGTAAGCGATTCCGTATATCTGACCCCGTCCGGTTCTATTATGTATTCTTTTTTGTTTCTGTATCTGCTTTTCGCGTCCTGACCTATTTTCAAAAGCTCTCCGTTTTCATAAAAATATCTCGGGCTTGACGTGGGCTCTCTGAAAAGCACGTACTGTCCCGCCGGAAGCTCTACCCCGTCCGACTTCAGATAAACGGAAAAAGCCTTTACGTTCTGTCCTAAGGCGGTGCTGAATTTTGTAAGCAGTACCGGATCTTTTTCTTCCGTAACGCAGAGCTCCGCTTTTACCGGTGAATATACCGTGTAAAGACCGTAATCCGAGCGGTATATATATTCAAAATCAACGCCGTTTTCCGCGCAGTACGCGGCGGCTTGACCGTCCTTTCCGCAGAGTACGCGACAGCACGACAGATACGATATCTTTGCGCCGTCCGGGATATAAACGGACAGGTTGTCGTCTCCTCCAAACGCGTCGTATCCGATGCTCTTCACCGTCTGCGGCAGATAAAGCGCGTCAAGCGACGGGCAGTACGCAAAAGCACGTTCGCCTATCTCGGTAACGGCGCCTTTAAGCTCGATCTCGTTCAAGCGGGAACAGCCGTAAAACGCGTACGGCAGAATTTTTGATACGCCGATTTTGACGGTAAATACGCCGGATACGTTTTTCGGCACGAATTTCAGATCGTTATTTTCATAAAGCGCGCCGCCGTTCACGGAAAAAACCGTATTTGCCGAGTTGACGGTCACCGTCTCAACGTATAAAGCCTCGCGCAGAGCGGTCGCGTCGATATATGATACGGACGCCGGCAGAACGATGCTTTTAAGGTATACGGCGGAATTGAACGCCTCCGCTCCTATCCTTTCCGCCGTATTTATGACGGAATAAGCGCTTACGTTTCTGCCTGCCGGAAAATATATGAGCGTCTTTTTGTCGGATGAGTATAAAACTCCGTCAACTGCCGTAAAGCCGGCGCTGTTTGACGTTATTTTTTTAAGATTTGTGCAGTTTAAAAACGCTTTTCCGGAAAATATCTCGACAGAGGAGCCAATTACGACGCTTTCAAGCCCGAAACAGCATGAAAACGCGCCGTCCGATATTTTATCAACGCCGTCCGGTACGGTAAATTCGCCTTT
Source organism: Clostridiales bacterium UBA1248 (assembly GCA_002308615.1). Taxonomy (GTDB): domain Bacteria; phylum Bacillota; class Clostridia; order Oscillospirales; family CAG-272; genus UBA1248. The sequence goes on along the minus strand of DBWC01000041.1, from coordinate 10,820 downwards.
TACGCCGCAAGGCACTCTCATAAGCGTTTTGCCGTCCTTTGAATAAAGCGCCCCGTTTACTGTCCTGAACGCCGCGCAGTCATCCGGAACGTATATCCCGGTCAAAGACGAGCAGCCGTCCGTCGCGGACGGTGAAAAATACGAAACGGTCTTAGGCAGATAAAGCTCCGTTACCGCGCAGAACGCAAACGCAAGGTCGTTTATGCCGCAGACGTTTGAACCGCCGAGCGTGTCGGGAACGGTGCAGACGCCGTCTGCGCCTTTATAAGCTATAACGTACGCGCGGTTGTTTTTTATCTCATATTCAAAATCGCTTTCGTTTGCCGTCACGGTGACCGTGCATTTCGCGCTGACGCCGTACGCCGCCGAATACACGGTTATCTCCGCCGTACCGGCGCTTATTGCGTAAACGACGCCGTCTTTTGTCACGTCAGCCACGCTTTTATTCCCGGTCACGAATATAAGCTCGTCCGGGAACGCGTCCGAGGGGACAACGGCGGGCGAAAGAACGGCTTTTTCCCCCGCCGACAGATCGAGCGACGCGGGAAGAGATATGCTTTTTACCGCGGAAAGAGACGAGGATGAAACGGCGGACGTGACGCGGAAGCCGTATCCGCCGCCGGTCACCGATATGAGCGTTATATTTAACGTATCCCCTTCGATAAACAGCGTTTTCCCCGCAAGCGAGGAGCCGTAGAACGTACCGTACAGATTGCCGTTTTTATCCTGTATCTTTATCGCGTCGCCGGATGAAAGCATATCGGACGGCGAAAACGTCACGGCTATGCGCTCCGGTGATCCCGGCACGGAGTACGTATATCTGAAAGTGCCTTTTTCGTACGGATGATCCGATCCGACCACCGCTTCGCCGTTTGAAACGGTTATCTGCAGCAGAGCGCAGTCGCCGCCTCTGCGCGATACGACGTACACGTCGGCCTCGCCCTCATAAAGCGCCGTTATTTTGCCGTTATATACGCTTACGTTATGAGACGACGTGAATATATCGGACTCATCGCCTCCGTCCGGCGTATACGTGCCTTTGACCTTTAAAGTTATTTTCGCGCTCTTCTGCTTTTGAGCGGAGTAAGTTTTTTTATCGGAAGTCAGTTTATCGCACAGACCGAACGCGTCTGACGCGACCGACGCGCCCCCGCACGAGGCGTGCTCAAGGCCGGCGCAGCCGTAAAACGCTTTGCTTTTTATTTCCGTGACGCTTTTCCCTATCGGCGCCGTGACAAGCGAGGTACAGCCCGCAAACGTAAGCCCGGGAACGCTTTTTTGATCCTGCGGAAACGACACGGCTATAAGCGACGTGTCGCCGCAGAACGCGCCCTCTCCGACAAGCGAGGCGCCCGATATATCCGCGTAAACGAGCTTTTCGCAGCCGGCGAAAGCGTAAGCGGAAATCACCGTTTTGCCTTTGAGTATTATTTTTTCCAAAGCGCTTTTTTCAAAAGCGTTTTCTCCTATCCTTTCAAGCGAGGATGAAAACACGGCGCTTCTGATATCCGACGCGTAAAACGCGTACTTTCCGATCTGCACAGCGCCCGACAGATCTATCGACGTCAGCCGGCAGCCGGAAAAAGCGTGCGCGCCTATGTTTACGTTTGACGGTACGGTAAAATCACCGGTCCTTGCCTGCGGATATCTTACAAGCGTTTTTTTATCCGCCGAATAAAGCGCGCCGCCGACAGACGTATAGTTCCCTTTCGCTTCAAATTCGTACAACGACGGCATTGCGGAAAACGCGCCGTCCTCTATTGTTTTAACGCTTTCCGGTATAACGAGCTTATACGTTGAAACGCTGCCGGAAAACGCGCCCGACGCTATAGCGCCGACAGGCAGACCGCCGTATTCCTCCGGTATCCTCACTTCCGGCTCGTTTCCGGTATACGCGGAAAGTATATAATATTTTCCGTCGGAGGAAAGCATATATGAAATACCGTCTTCCGCGCAGGCGCAAACCGCGAAAAGCGCGGACAGAGCCGCGGCGATCAAAAGCGCGATAACGGTCTTTTTCATATCTTTTCTCCTTTCATATACTATACCGATGATATTATATCATATAAAATGTTATTATGTAAAGTATAAAATTGAAAAAAATAAAAAATCCGACGTTTTTTGCGTCGGATCTTTCTTTCATTTTATCAAATCTTGTTGTACTTCTTCACTATGGCGTTAAGAGCTTTTTCCGCCTTTTTGCTTGCGGATTTATACTTTGACGCAAAGTCCGTGCCGCCGTTCATAACGAGGTTGTTGAATACGTTTGAAAGACCTATGCTCGAGTAAATATATCCTATGTCGTAAACGCGCGACTGGAGGATTATGTCTATCATCTCGGACGATTCCGAGTCTCTCGATTTCTTTCTCTTAAGCGTAACGTCGTAGTAAGCGGGCGTGAGGTACGCGTATGAGTAAAGCGCGAACGCCTCTGTTATGTAAGCCGCATCCTGCGGATTCTTTACGTTTGCCGGTATGCTTATCATAGAGCCGACGCCGTCAACGTGCGTTCTGTAGTTCTGCTGTTTCTCGTCGTATTTCGGTGTGGGAAGCACGCCGTAGGGAGATTCCATATCGCTTAAGTTGACTATGTAGCTGAGCACCTCGGAATAAAACAGTCCCTGGTTGTTCATGAACATATCTCTTGTCTGCGCGGGATCGTTTTTGGATATCCAGGTGTAGTTGTCGTCGTGCATGAGCTTCTTGCAGAATCCGAGAAGGTCAAGTATTTTGTCCTGGTAATTGCCCATTACTATCTCGGGCGTGCCGTCTACGACCTCGACCGTCTTTATGTCGCTCGTGTACATAAAGTTCGTAAGGCCGCCGCCGTTGGTCGTCAAAAATCCGTACGTATCGTTTTCGTCGTACTTGCCGTCGCCGTCTTCCTTGGATACGTTTTTGACAAGCTCGTAGAATTTGTCAAGCGTCCACGTTCCGTTTTTGACGAGATCGTACGGCTCTTCAAGGTCGTTGTCCGCGATCATCTTTTTATTGAACAGCATGATCCACGTTACGTCGTTGTCAAGTATGTTTATATCGCCGTTCATAAAGAAGACCTTGCCGTTGACCGCGCAGTCGCGCAGCGTGCCGGGATCCCACCATTCCTGGTCGAGATTCATATAATCTTTCAGATCAAGGAAATTGTAAAGATATCCGTTCTGCGCAAGAGCGCCCGTATCGGGTCCGTTTGCCATTATGAGGTCGTATGACTGTGCGTTTGCCTTGATGTCGTTCTGCGCCGCCGTTGATACCGACGCCACCGCGTTTTTGGTTATTGTAACGCCGAAAACGTCAAACATCGCCGCGTTTCTTCTGAAAACGGCGTCTTCTATAGGCTCGGAGCTTGCCTCCTCCGCCCATATCTCTTTTTCGGAGTTTCCGACGCCCGCCATACAGAGTATGTTGAATTCGCGGTTGTACTTCGTCTGCGGGAGTTTGTCAAGGAACGACTGAGCTATATCGGCTTTTGTCGGCTCCGAGGTCACGGTCGCTTCCGTTTCCGTTTCCGTTTTCTCCCCCTGCTTTGTCGTAACCTCGTTCGTTTCCGCCGGGTTTTCCGCGCACGATGCGAAAGCGCCGAAAACAAACAGCACGACAAAGAAGATACACAGTGTTTTTTTCATATATTGCCCCTTTCTAATATTTTCTTGTTTTATTTCTTTCCGGTATCAGTCCCGCCTCGTCGGCTTTTCCGGCGCCGATCACGACGCAGAGTGCGGGATCTTCCGCCGTTTTTACGGGAAGCCCGGTTATACTGCTTATGAGCTTGTCAAGTCCGTATATCTGACAGCCTCCGCCCGTCAGCGTTATTCCCGTCTCCGCTATGTCGGAAACGAGCTCCGGCGGCGTTTTTTCGATCACCGCGCAGATCTCCTCTATGAGCCTTGTCACCGGCTCTTCAAGCGCCTCCGTCATATCGTTTGACGAAAGCTCCGTTAAAAGCGGCGCTCTGCTCTTTAAGCTTTTGCCGGTTATGCTGACGGTCTGTATATCGTTTCTGCGCCATACGGAGCCAATCGCGATCTTGGCGTCCTCCGCCGTGCGCTCGCCTATCAGAAGCGAGTATTTGTTTCTTACGTATTTGATTATCGCGGCGGTCATTTCGTCGCCGGCTACCCTTACGGACGACGACAGTACCGCGCCGCCGAGGCATATAACGGCAATATCCGTAGTTCCTCCGCCTATATCGACTATCATATGGCCTTTGTCCGAGGTGACGTCTATCCCCGCGCCGATCGCGGCGGCGACGGGCTCGTCGATAAGGAACGGATCCTTAAGTCCCGCGGATACGGCGGCGTCTCTTACCGCATGCTCCTCAACGTCCGTAACGATGCTCGGCACGGCTATAACGGTCTGCGGCGGTATAAGAGATCTGCCGCAGCTTTTTTTGATAAACTTCTGAAGCATAACGACGGTGTGGCTGAAGCGGCTTATAACGCCGTCTCTTATCGGTCTTACGACCTCTATGCCCTCGGGCTCCCTCTCGAGGAGCTCCGCCGCCTCCCGTCCCACGAGAGTGACCTTGTTCAAATATTTGTCCACCGCAATGACGGAAGGCTCGTCAAGCACGACGCCCTTGCCTTCCGCGTATATCTGCAGCGTTGACGTTCCCAGATCTATAGCTAATTTTCTGCTCATTTTTTATTTTGCCCCGGTCTTTGATCTGCTGCATTTCCCGCGGCGCGGCTTTACGCGTTTATACGTGACGTATCTGAACGGCGTGCCGTCCGTATCGTAATACTGTTCGCTCTCTTCCCCGATCTTCCATTCCGGCATTTCGTCGAGGTTCGGGATGAAGGTATCCGCCTCGTAATGCTTATCTATTTTCGTTATGTACGCCGTGTCGCAGTAAGGCAGAAGCTGATTGTAAACGGAGCCGCCGCCTATGACGAAAACGTCCTTGTCCTTTATAGCTTCGCCGGCTTTGACGGCTTCCTCAAGGCTGTGGACGACCGTCGCGCCTTCTATTTCGATATCATCCGGGTATAAAACTATGTTTTCCCTGTTTTTCAGCGGCTTGCTTCCGGGCAGGGACAAAAGCGTATTGTAGCCCATTATGACCGCGTTTCCGGTCGTAAGCTCCTTGAATCTTTTAAGATCCGTCGATATCCTTGCCAGAAGATCTCCCTTATATCCTATCGCCCATCCGTCCGCGACCGCGACTATCATTTTAAGCATCTGAAATTCTCCTTATTCCGCTACGGGTATCTTGCAGTCCAGATCCGTATACTCGTAATTTTCAAGCCTGAAGCTGTTTTTCGTAAACTGATAAAAGTCTTTTATATCGGGGTCGAGTATGAGCCTGGGAGCCGGCTTCTGTTCGTTTTGTATTATCTGCTTTACTATCGGTATATGTCTGTCGTAGATATGCGCGTCCGCTATGACGTGGACGAATTCGCCGGGTTTAAGTCCGGATACCTGTGCGAACATCATGACGAGCAGCGCGTACTGAGCCACGTTCCAGTTGTTTGCTACGAGCATATCGTTTGACCTTTGATTGAGTATTGCGCAGAGCCTGTCGCCCGAGACGTTGAAGGTCATACTGTAAGCGCAGGGGTAAAGCGCCATTTCCGAAAGGTCCGCGTGGTTGTAGATGTTCGTTATCATGCGTCTGCTCGCGCGGTTGTTTTTCAGATCGTACAAAACTCTGTCCACCTGGTCGAACATCCCCTCTTTATACTTATGCTTGATGCCGAGCTGATAGCCGTACGCCTTGCCTATGGTGCCGTTCTCGTCCGCCCACTGATCCCAGATGTGGCTTTCAAGCTCCGATATTTTGTTGGATTTTTTCTGCCAGATCCACAAAAGCTCCTGCGCCGCGGACTTTATGAAGGTGCGGCGGATCGTAAGTATAGGGAACTCCTTTGAAAGATCGTATCTGTTTACTATACAGAATTTTTTGACGGTGTGCGCGGGCGTGCCGTCGTCCCACTTCGGGCGCACGTCAAGCTCCGTGTCCCACACTCCGTTTTCCATGATATCGGTCACGTTATCGATAAACACTTTATCAGCGTAGCTCATTTTTATCTCCAAACAGTTATTTACTATATTTTATCACTAAATTATTTATATGTCAAGACCTATTCTTCGTTTCATTTCAAGTATTCTGCAAACGGCGTCGTTAAGTCTGTCTTCGGGGACGAATCCGCTCTTCACCGCCTCGCATATATGGTTATATCCTTCTTCAAAAAGCGCGGTAATTATCATGTCGTTGCCGCAGAGCAGCGCCCTGACGCACGGGTCCGCGCCGTTTGTGAACTGCCTTATCGCGTTCATCGTGAGCGAATCGGTTATTATCACGCCGTCAAAGCCCATTTTCTCACGCAGATACGTATGTATCGGATACGATAAGGACGCGGGAAAATCCGGATCGAAGCAGTTTACTATGTTGTGCGATACCATGACGCTCTGCGCGCCGGCGGCGATGCCCGCTTCAAACGGCAAAAGGTCCTTTGCTTCAAATTCCGATATATCTCTTATGTCAACCGACATACCCATATGCGTGTCGGAATTGCCGCCGTAGCCGGGAAAATGCTTCAAAGAACAGCAAAGACCCGATCCGACCATTGCGGAAACGCTGTGTTTTACAAACTCCGCGCACATCTGCGGTGTATGGCCGAAGCTGCGCTTCGCTATATATTTTTCCTCGTTATCCGTGTAATCGCAGACGGGCGCCAGATCGTAATTGACGCCCATGGAGAGCATAAGCTCCGCTTTTTCCTTTGCCTCGGCGTAAACCGCTTCAAAGCCGCCCTGCGCGTAGATGTCCTTAGGCGATTTGAAAGGCTCGGGGCGGTACTGTTTGAATTTGCTTATGCGCACCACCGTTCCGCCCTCCTCGTCCGCGGCGATGAGAAGCGGTATTTTTGCGGCTTTGCTGCAGTTTTTCGTAAATTCCCTTACTTTATCCGGGTCTTTATCCTCAAAATTATGCGCGAACATAAGAAGTCCGCCCAGATGCAGGCGGGAGACGAGCTCCTCCGCGCCCTGCGACGGGCAGTGTGCCAAAAACAGCTGCCCAACCTTTTCTTCCGTCGTCATTTTCTTTATCAGATCTTCCATTTTTCTTCTTTATTCTTTATTCTTTCTTATTTATTGTTTAATTCACTCTGTTTAAAGGGGCTATCGCAGACGCGACAGCCCCGATATGCATCTTTTTGTTTTATTTAACGGGCTCTATCAAGCCGTAGCTGTTTCCTTCTCTTTTATATACGACGTTTATCTTGCCGGACGCTTCGTTCTCAAATACGAAGAACGAGTGATCGAGCAGATTCATCTGAAGTATCGCTTCCTCCGCCGTCATGGGTTTGATGTCGAATTCCTTTACTCTTATGTCGAATTCTTTTTCCTCCTCAGCCGAGGGAACTTCCGCGACAGCCGCCGCGAAATCCTTGTTCCTTATGCGCTTCTGCAGGCGCGTTTTGTGCTTTCTGATCTGCCTTTCGATAGAATCCATGGCAGAGTCGAGCGCGGTCTGGAAGGAAGGCGCGGTCTCTTCCGCACGGAACAGAGTTCCGTTTACGTTGATAGTCAGCTCAAGCTTTTTGTCGTCGTTTTTGCGCTCCTTGAGTGTGAGCTTTGCTTCCGTCTGATCGCCGAAGAACTTGTCAAACTTCTTTAACTTCTTATCGAACAGCTCACGGAGATCGTCGGTCAAATCGATCTGTTTTGCAACTACCAAAATTTTCATTGTCTTCTCTTACCTTTCTTTCGGTATTCGCGGAGATCTCTCTCCACGCTTTTATTATATCACATCTTTTGTGAAAAGTAAATAAAAAATACAAAATTAAATTTGAATTTTTGTGATTTTTTTCTTGCCGGATACTGAAATGAAAATAATACTTTTTTTATTAATATGCAGAAATAATATCATTCACACATTGATACTTGCAAACCGTCCGAAAATTATGTATAATATATGCATAATTATTCGATATTGTTGATTAAAGAAAGGGTAAAAACATGAACTTTGTAGCTGCGCATCAGCTTGACGTGATGCTTTTTATGAGCGGTATGTGCGGGATACTTGCGTTCATGACGCTCATAACCAAATCTCTGCCAAACAGGACAAAGCATATACTGTCGTCCATGGAACTGTCCGCCGCCCTGCTTCTTATATTCGACAGGCTGTCGTATATATACAGAGGCAATACGAGCCTGCTCGGCTTTTACATGGTAAGGATCGGCAATATGATGGTGTTTATCATGTCGCTCGTCATACCGTTCCTCGTTACGAGATGTATATGCGACGTGCTTGAAAACGAGGCCAAGATAGACGTAAAGCCGCCTCAGCTCATTGCGGCTGACTGTCTGTTCGCCGCCGGTATGCTGCTCGTGATACTCAACCAGTTCACCGGACTTTATTACACGTTTGACGATAATAACAATTATCAGCGCGCACCGTTTTACATCATATGCTACGTTGCCCCCGTGCTTATAGTCGTTTTACAGGAATGGACCATAATACAGTACAGAAAAAAACTAAAGCGCGGTTTTGCCGTATCCTTACTGATATTTATCGTTCTGCCGACGGTCGCATCGGTATTACAGATCTTCATGTACGGTATTTCTCTTACGAATATGGTCACGGCGCTCGTCGTATGCGTATTTTACACGTATACTCTGAATTTTTTGAGCGAGGCGGCGGATAAGGCAAAACAGCACGAAATAGAGTTTTACAGGCAGGCGCAGCTCAAGGAAGCCGCGATGTTCAGAGAAACGACGGAAGCTCTTGCAAAAGCAATAGACACAAAGGACAAGTATACGCGCGGTCATTCAACGAGAGTCGCCGTGTACTCGCGGATGATAGCGGAGAAAGCCGGTCTTCCGGACGAGGAATGCAGCCGCGTGTACGTCGCCGCGCTTCTGCACGATATCGGAAAAATAGGCATAAGCAACGATATAATAAACAAACCGTCAAGCCTGACGGAAGAAGAGTTTGCTCTTATAAAAACGCATTCGGAAATGGGCTATCAGATACTGTCAAGCATTAAGCACGCGCCGTTTTTGAGCGAGGGCGCGCATTACCACCACGAAAGATACGACGGAAAAGGATATCCCGCGGGACTTTCCGGCACCGACATCCCGGAGGCGGCCCGAATAATAGCCGTGGCGGACGCGTACGACGCCATGACGTCTTACCGAAGCTACAGAGATCCGCTCGATAAGGAAAAAGTCAGAGACGAGATAATAAAAGGCACGGGAACGCAGTTCGATCCTGAATACGCAAAGATCATGGTCGCTCTTATAGACGAGGGAAAAACAGACGTCTGAACCTGCTTTCATACAACGGAATATATAAAAACCGCCGCACGGCGGTTTTTCTTGTTTTAATTTAAAATTTCTGACGGTTTTCAACGACCTTTCCGAGTATCAGAACCGGCATCTGATCTATCTGCCTGTTCGAAAAGAACATCGTGGGATACGACGGATTGAAAGGTATGAGGATTATCCCCTCCTCCGTTCTCTGTATTTTTTTAAGCGTCGCCTCGCCGCCGTTTATCATGACGACGCAGACGTCTCCGTTCTCCGCGACAGGCTGACGGCGGACTATCACAACGTCGCCCTCGCAGATACGCGGCTCCATGCTGTCGCCCGCTACGCGCAGCGCCATATATTCTCCGCCCGAGGCAAGCTCCGGAGTTATTTCTTCAAACCCTATTATATCTTCCACAGCTTCCGCCGGTATCCCCGCGTGTACCAAACCGACGACGGGTATCTTAACGCCTTTTCCGTCGCTTTTGTTCGTCTCTTTTCCGGAGACGAGACTGTCCACCGGTACGTTAAGATAGTCGGCGAGCTTTATCAGCGTGGTATAGCTCGGGAGCCTTCCGGCTTTCCAGTTTGACGTGTTGGCGGAGCTCAATCCGAGATCGAGGCACATCCTCGTAACAGACGTGCCGCGGGCTTTGCATATGCGTTTCAATCTCTCGTAAAACATATGATCCTCCTTTTTTATACCGCGTGACGATTTTTTTCAATAATTTACTTCACTTTTATGAAATATATATTGATAAATTCACATTTGTGAGGTATAATGTATTCATACGTCAAAGCATCGCGGTATTTGACGTATATCCGGCAAATAACGTTTATAATTATGAGGTTTACTGTTTTGATTGTATCATAAATAAACGTCTTTGTCAATACGTATTTATATTTTTACATCATAAAAGTGAGGTGATGATTATGAAATAAACGTTTACAGCGTCGAAAAAAAGCTCAGGGCCGTTTCCGCGCCGGTCCCGGGCAGACAGCATGCCGCCGCACGCGCGTCTCGCACAAATAACGCGGATAACATAACGCATAAATTATGAAAGGATAAAATAATAATGGATCTTAAAATACTGAAAACGTTGTCGGTCGATTTTGCAAAGTCGCCTCCGCCCGAGTACGTTTTTGCAAAACAGGGTGACAATAATTCCCGTGTGATAGAAATAATCCCGCAAAACAACGGCGCGCCTTATGAAATACCGGAGGGTACCACCGCGCGTTTCATGGCAAGAAAGCCGGACGGCACGCAGATACTGACGGACGCGACGATCGAGGACGGAAAGATTTACGTCACGCTGTCCGCGCAGACGCTTGCCGTAAGCGGCACGGTAACGGCGGAGATCTCCCTTTACGGAGAATCAGATACGCTTCTTTCGTCACAGCATTTTTATATCGTAACGGAACGGCTTGCCGTCGATCCGGACGCGGTGGAAAGCTCCGACGAATACACGACGTTCGAGACCGCTCTGATCGAGCTTGAATCCGCGTTGAGAGCCGCGGAAAATCTGAACATAACGGCAGCCGAGACGTCGTCCGGATATGAGATC
>DBWC01000067.1 GCA_002308615.1 Clostridiales bacterium UBA1248 | reverse complement strand
ATATACGAACTGCGCCCGTCCGCGTCACTTTTGATGTGACCGGCGGGCGCAATTCCGTTTGTTTTTATTTTTTTCTTGACATATCATAAAAAATGTGGTACAATGATAAAAAGATATTTTAAGGAGATACTGATATGGAAAAAAAGCGTTTGGTGACAAGAAGTGATTTTGACGGTCTGGTATGCGCCATGATACTGAGAGAGCTCGGTATACTGGACAGCATAAAATTCGTGCATCCGAAGGACGTACAGGACGGCAAGATCGAGCTTTCCGAGAATGATATAACAACGAATCTGCCTTACGATCCGCGCGTAGGTCTTGCGTTTGACCACCACGAATCCGAAATAAGCCGTCTTGACCCGGCCGATACGAAAAAGCTTATAATCGATCCTGACGCGAGAAGCGCGGCGAGAGTCGTATATAACTATTTCGGCGGAAAGGACGCTCTTCCCCGTATCACAGAGGAGATAATGGCCGCCGTCGACAAAGGCGACAGCGCGGACTTCACGCTTGAAGATATTCTCGAGCCGAAAAAATGGGTGCTTCTGCATTACATAATGGACCCGCGTACGGGTCTCGGACGCTTCCATACGTTCCGCATTTCAAACTACGATCTTATGATGGAGCTCATTGGCTACTGTCTTGAACACGATATAGACCAGATACTCGAGCTGCCGGACGTCAAGGAGCGCGTTGACCTCTACTATGAGCAGGCGGAGCTTTTCAAAGCGCAGCTCAGGCGCATAGCAAAAGTCGAGGGCAAGGTCGTCATACTCGATCTGCGCAATGAAGAAGTCATACACGCGGGCAACCGCTTTATGATATACGCGCTGTATCCGGAAACACAGATCTCCGTCCACGTGGCGTGGGGCTTCCAGAAGCAGAACACGGCTGTCATGATAGGCAAATCCATTGTGAACCGCGGCTCCGAGGTCGATATCGGCGAGCTTTGCCTCAAATACGGCGGCGGCGGACATAAAAACGCCGGCACCTGCCAGCTTGACAACGACAGGGTCGATTCCATGCTTCCCGATATAATATCCGCGTTGAACGCATAATATGACAAAGCAAACCCGCCGCGCTTCTGCGCGGCGGGTTTTTGTTTTGAATCGTTATCTGGTCTTTATAGAATTTTCGTAGCTTTCGATCATCTTTTTGACCATCTGACCGCCGACTGAACCGGCCTGTCTGGAGGTAAGATCACCGTTGTAGCCGTTTTTAAGGTTTACGCCGACTTCGGAAGCGGCCTCCATTTTGAAACGGTTGAGAGCATCCTTTGCATCGGGAACTACATGCTTTGCCATAATAATATTGATTCCTTTCAAATTCTTATATAAAGCGAAGTCAAAAAGACTCGCGTGTGATATAAAGCCTTTCGGCTTCGATGTTATTATGTGCAAAAGCCGTATTGTTATAACAAGGAAATTTTTGTTATTTTACCGTTTTTCTTATGATATCAGCCGTCTGCTTTGCGCAGAGCTCTATGCCTTTATCGGAAAGATGCAATAGATCTTCGCATATATTGCCGTCTATATCTGCCGCGACAAGCGAGAAAAGATCGTTTATAACGACGCCGCGGGCGGAAAGCGCTTTTACCGCCGCCTCGTTATACGCTATCGCCCGGTTTATATCGTGTCCCCACATCGGCGGTTTTGCCGGTGTTGACGTTGCGAAAATTACGTTTTTGCTGTATTTATGCAGCACCGCCTCTATTCTTAAAAGCGTCTGTACGTATTCATCTATCGGCGTAAACGGTCCGTCGCCTAAATCGCAGACGTCCCACAGACCGTTGTTCCAATGTATGACGTCCGCGCCCTCAAGCATCGGCTTCCATTCGAACATGACCATACGGTGCGTGTATTTTGCAAATCTGCCGTTGTCGTCAGGCAAAAACGTTTCAAATTCATCGGATAACAGCTCCGCGCATCTCTGACCGTAGCCCAAAAGACGTATCGAATCTCCCAAAAGCGCCGCTTTTTTCATATTATAACTCCTTTATATTTTATATTACCATTATACCGATTATTCGGAATAATTAAATATGATTTTGTAAATGTTTTTGTTCATTTATTTTTTACATTCATTATCTGCAACATTCACCGCGGGTTTGCCGGTTATCCATAAAATAACTATAATAATATATTATAATACTAAAAAAGAATGTCAAAGTGATACGTATGGGTAAAAAATACACAGTTTTGCTTGCAGATCTTGACAATACGCTTCTTGACTTTGATCTGGCGGAGCGTACCGCCGTGTCGCGCCTGCTTATGCAGTACGGCAAAAATCCCGATAAAAAGCTGACGGACGCATATTCCGCGTACAACGACAGTCTGTGGAAACGGCTCGAGTTGGGCGAGATAACGCGAACGCAGCTTATCGATATGCGATTCGTCGAGTTTTTCAAAGCAAACGGCATAAACGGGGACGGAAAATCCGCCGCCGCTCTCTACGAAAAGAATTTATCCGAATGCGCGCCGTGGATAGACGGAGCGAAAGAGCTTTTAAATAAATGCCGCGGCAAGATCAGAGTTTACATAATCTCAAACGGCACGGCGAGAGTTCAGCTTCCGCGCGTCAGGGCGAGCGGGATAGATAAAATGACGGACGGATATTTTATATCCGAGCTTGTCGGGTATAACAAACCGGATCCGCGATATTTTGAAAAAGTCCGCGAATGTATCCCGGATTTTGCCCCGGATAAGACGCTCGTTCTGGGCGATTCTCTTACGGCGGATATAGCGGGCGGCGCCGCGTTCGGTCTTGACACCTGTCTTTTTGACAGATACGGGACTTATACGGAAAACCAAGCGGTAAAACCCGATCACATAATAACCGAATTATCTCAAATATATAAATTACTTGATATCTGACATAAACGAAAGGGATCAAAATGAAAAAGAACCGTAAAATAATAATACTTTTAACTCTTATACTTGCCGCGGCAACGCTTCTCTGCTCCTGCGGAGCGCCCAACACGGTATCTACCGATACGAAATACAAGTTGGCGTTTATAACGTCGCTTTATCCCGACGCGGGCGGCAAGGAAATATATCAGAGAGCCGAATTTGCTTTGAGCGGCGAAACTGTCAGCGGCTGTGCGTGGAAAGCGCTTAACGGATACCGCAAAAACACGTACGACAGCGCGACGGCGGATACGCTTGCCGCCGTCAAATACTACACGCCCGCGGAAGCAAAAGGAACGGATACCGTATCTTATTCCTCCGCGTTTACCGCCGCCGCGAAAAAACAGTTCGAGCTTGCAGCCGCCGGCGGAGCCGAGATGATAGTCGTTACAGGCGACAGCTTTGCAAACGCGTACCTTGAAATAAAGGACACGACAAAAACGTACGGCGAGATCACCTTCGTGTTCATAACGTCGTCAGGCTCCAAGCTTGCAAACGCATCGTCTCTTAACGCGAAAACGACGGCTATAATCCTGAACAACTCGCAGCTCGGATATCTTTTCGGCTATTACGCCGCGGAAAAAGGATATAAAAAGATAGGTTACTGCGGCGCGGACGGCGCGTCTTCCGAAGCGTTCGTCAAAGGGCTCAAAGCCGGCGCGGAAGCTGCAGGCGGATCCGAGGTCGTATCGTCGCTTACGTCGTCCGGCCCCGTTGAGAATATTATAAACGAAGATATGGAAAAATTAAAGGACGCCGATATAATCATAGGCGACGAGCTGACGGCGTCTTACGTTGCCGCGTCCGGCAAAAAATATGCGAGCATCTATAAAGACGACAACGCGGAATTTTATCTGACCGTAAATTCCGAGGTTCTGACCGCCAAGCTGACGGAGATGATAAACTCCGCAAGACAGTCTAACACCGGCTCCGTAAAGACGCTCGGCGTATCTGACGGTATATTCGTATATTCCGGAAGCGATACGCTCGTTGAGGTGCCGGAGTTTGCGGAAGCGTATACGGAAACAGAAACAACGGCGGACAGCACGGAGACGACTGCCGCGTAATTATAATAAGGAAACAGGCTGCCGTTATTTCGACAGCCTTTATTGACCGATGATAACCGATCTGACAAACGGAAAACCTTCAAAGCTGATAGTGGGATTTACCCTGCCGATGCTGGCTTCCGTGATCTTCCAGCAGCTTTATACGTTAGCCGACTTTATTATCGCGGGCAAATTCGTCAGCATTGACGCGCTTGCGGCTGTCGGCGTTTCCGGCATGGTCACGTTTCTGTTCATGGCGTTCGCCACCGGATCAAACATCGGTATATCCGTCGTTATCTCACAGCATTTCGGCGCAAAGGAATACGAAAAAACAAAAACCGCGGTATATACGGCGCTCGTTTCGATGACCGTTCTTGCCGCGGCTTTTACCGTTACGGGTCTGCTTATATCCTCTCCTCTGCTTGACGCGATGAATACCGACGCGGCGATAAAGGCGCCTGCGCTCGAGTATCTCAATATATACATATTCGGACTTGTATTCCTGTTTTTATATAACACGTGCAACGGCGCGTTTTCGGCGTTAGGAGACTCCACTACACCGTTTATATTCCTTGCCGTATCAAGCGTATCAAATATCATACTTGACGCGGTCTTCGTAATAATATTCTGGATGGGCGTCGCCGGCGTCGCGTGGGCGACGTTCATATGCCAGGGCTTCGCGTCGGTAGCGGTGCTTATAACGCTTCTTATACGCATGAAAAAATTCGTTCCAAATGCCAAAGGCAAGCCGTTTTCGTTTGCGCTTTTCAAAGAAACGGCGCGTTTGGCCGTGCCGAGCAT
This sequence comes from Clostridiales bacterium UBA1248, assembly GCA_002308615.1. Taxonomy (GTDB): domain Bacteria; phylum Bacillota; class Clostridia; order Oscillospirales; family CAG-272; genus UBA1248. The sequence continues at coordinate 4,706 of DBWC01000067.1, read as the reverse complement.
ACTTCAGCAGTCGTTCGTATCCGTAGGAAACATACTTATCATGTCAAAGGTCAACACGTTTGCAAACGACTTTGTTGCGGCGTATTCGTCCTGCATAAAGCTCAACACGTTCGTTATAAACTGCTGTATGACTGTAGGGAACGCCGTGTCTTCATATACGGCGCAGAACATAGGCGCAAAAAAGCTGGAGAGGATAAAGGGCGGCTTCAGAAGCGGGCTTTTGATCGGTGAGGGCGTGGCTCTGTTTGCCATGATCATATTTATGATATTCCCGAAGCCCGTTATTTCTCTGTTCCTCGATACGTCAAAGCCGGAGCTCATACAGGGAGCGATAGAAGCCGGCAGACATTTTATCTATATCGTAACGCCGTTTTACGTGCTTATGACAATGAAGATAACCGCTGACGGCGTCCTGCGCGGAGCCGGCGCTATGGTTGAATTTACCGCCGGAACGTTCACGTCGCTCTTCCTGCGCGTGCTTTTCTCGTACGCGCTCGGCTCGCTTATAGGTCAGGACGGCATCTGGTGGGCGGTGTCCATCGGTTGGGTCGTCCCGTGCGCGATGTCATATATTTTCTATAAAACGGGAACGTGGAAGAGGAAGATCAAGAAGAATTCAGAATTAAGAATTCAGAATTCAGAAGAATAAGATATGGTCGGTTATTAGCCGCCCGCCCCATAACCGCAAAAAAGCCCCATCTATGATGGGAGGGGACAGGGGGGTATGGGGGGTTCTCGGGCGCAGCCCGAGCAAAGGAGTTCCCCGTTGCGAACATCGTGAGCAATGGGGGTTCCCGTGAGGGGTGGGAAACCCACCATGAATCGTCGGCGTAGCCGACACCGGTTTTTATTCTTTATTCTTTCTTATTTATTCTTTATTCATTAAAAAAACGGCGGGAGCAAGCCCCCGCCCTACAATTATCAATTTATATAAAGGTCTTTTGAAATGAATTCAGGTTCGCACGTGAGGTTTATGCGCAGGCGCTTTACGTACTCTTCCTCGCTCGGCGTGAGCATTTTTGTCGAATGAGCTTCACAATGCTCTAATTCCGGCAGCTTCTGCAGAGCGTAAGCGACGGACGGGTTCGTTGCCGCGCAGATACTTAAAGCTATAAGCGCCTCGTGCAGATTGAGCTTGCTCGCTTTTGAACCTATCGAGCGTTTCATCGCCGTTATCGGCTCTAAAACGACCGGAGATATGAGATGTATATCGTCCGCTATGCCGGACAGATATTTTATGGCGTTTATCATCGCGGCGGACGCTGCGGAGATCATCGGCGAGGATTTGCCGGTAACGACGTGGCCGTCGTTCAGCTTTATCGCAACGCAGTGCAGTCCGCCGTTCTTCTCCGACTTTTCTACAGCGTAGTGTACGACGTCTCTGTCCGTTTTCTGCGCGTTTAACTCCTCCATAAGAGCTTCGCAGCGGAAAACGACGCTCTGATCGCACAGACCGTTTTTATAGTCGCAGGCGGCTTTGTAATATCTTCTTATTACCTCCTGCTTTGACGCCTCGCGGCATACCTCGTCGTCGCTGATGCAGAAGCCCGCCATATTGACGCCCATATCGGTAGGAGACTTATATATATCGTCTGTGCCGGAGATCCTTGACAGTATTTTTCTTACAACCGGGAACGCCTCTACGTCGCGGTTGTAGTTGACCGTCGTTATGCCGTACGCTTCAAGATGATACGGGTCTATCATATTGACGTCGGACAAGTCCGCCGTCGCCGCCTCGTAAGCTATGTTTATCGGGTGTTTTAAGGGCAGATTCCAGATCGGGAACGTCTCGAATTTTGCGTAACCGGCTTTGACGCCGCGCTTTCTTTCGTGATATATCTGCGATAAGCACGTCGCCAGCTTGCCCGAGCCGGGACCGGGAGCGGTTACTACTACGAGCGGGCGCGTTGTGGGCACGAAATCGTTTGCGCCGTAGCCGTTGTCACTCGTTATGGTATCGACGTCGTTCGGGTAGCCTTTAATGACGCGGTGGATGAAAACGCGCTCTCCTCTTATCTCAAGTTTCTTTTTGAAGATCTCCGCGGACGGCTGACCTACGTACTGAGTTATTACGACGGCGGATACGTAGATATCAAGCGATCTTAACCCGTCTATAAGGCGTAAAACGTCCGTATCGTAAGTTATTCCGTAGTCTGCGCGTATCTTTTTGCGCTCTATATCCGCGGCGTTGATGATAACTATTATCTCAAGCTTGTCCTTCATTTTTTTAAGAAGTCTTATCTTTGAATCGGGAGCGAAGCCCGGCAGGACTCTTGACGCGTGGTAATCGTCAAACAGCTTTCCGCCGAATTCAAGATACAGCTTATTGTCAAAATTGTTGATGCGCTCAAGTATCCTTTTTGACTGCATCTCAACGTATTTTTCATTATCAAAACCGATTTTCATATAGACACTCCCATATCACGAATATGGATATATTATAATACAATTTTTTTGATTTGTAAAGAGGGAAAACGTCCAAATTTATATTTTTTTACACAGAAAGGTCGTATTTATGTTTAAATCTGCTAAATGGATAAAACACACAGGCGAACAGAGCCCGGATCTATACGTAAACTTTATAAAAGAGTTTGAATGCGGGCAAAAAACGACGCTTAAAATAGCCGCAGATTCCGATTACACCGTATACGTAAACGGCGTTCTTGCAGCTTTCGGTCAGTATCAGTCGTACCCCGCGCACCGCGTATACGACGAGGTGGATATATCCGAATTCACAAAACCGGACAAAAACCTGCTTGCCGTAACGGTATGGTTTTACGGCGCGCCGTTTTTTACGTACGTGCCGGGTAATATCGGTCTTATTTATGAAATAGAATCGGACGGCAGGATCGCCGCGTGCAGCGACGGGAGCACTTTATCAAGAAAAGCGCGCGATTATATAAGCGGTATGCGCCACGCGATAAGCGGTCAGCTCGGTTTTTCGTATCATTATGATTTTAACGGTCAAAGCGACTGGTATATGCCCGACGGCGAGCGTGACGGATTTGAAAAAAGCGTTATAACGGATGATCTGACTTACGATCTTTCGCCGCGCCCGATAAAAAAGCTGATATTAAAAGACCGCTTGCAGCCGAAGATCGCAATGCAGGGGACTTTTACGTATCCGGAGATACGTATGAACACGCAGACTGATATGCAGAACGCCGCGCTGTCTTTCCTCTTCCCCTCAGAGCTAGGGTGCGACGGGCAGACTTTCCCGCACAGCTTTAAATCAGTACGGCGCAAAGATCAGATATTCTTTATAGTTGATTTAGGCGAGGAGACGTCCGGTTTCCTTGATTTTGACATAACCGTGCCGGAGGACGCGGATATGGAGGTCGGCTACGGCGAGCATCTAAAGGACGGCCGCTGCCGCACGTCCATACGCGATTTTACCGCGGATTTCAAGCTCAAAGCCGGCAGAAACAGATTTTTAAACACCTTCCGCCGCTTCGGCTGCAGATATCTGCAGTTCTTCATCCATTCAAACAGCGCGGAGGTCGAATACGCGGGACTCCGCCCGACCGTATATCCGGTAACGCCGAAGAAGCCGGAGTTGTCAAACCTTTTGAGAAACACGATATACGAGGTCTGCGAAAACACGCTTATACAGTGTATGCACGAGCATTACGAGGACTGCCCGTGGCGCGAGCAGTCGTTATATACTATGGACAGCAGAAACCAGATGTTATGCGGATATTACGCTTTCAAGGAGTACGAATTTCCGCGCGCGTGTCTTAAGCTCATATCGCAGGGGATGAGAGCCGACGGCATTTTGTCGCTTTGCTACCCCGCCGGTGCGGATTTTCCGATACCGTCGTTTTCGCTTATGTATTTTGTGCAGATGCGGGAATATATCGATTACAGCAAGGACAGAAGTCTTGCAAAAGAGGTATATCCGGTATTGCAGAAGCTGATGAAGACGTTTACGGACAAGATTGGCGATAACGGCTTATGCGACAATTTCAAAAACAGCGACGCAGGCGCAATATGGAACTTCTACGAATGGTCTTATTCCATGTCGGGCGGCGACGGCAACGCGAAAACGAGTTACGAGGCGCCGTTAAACGCCGATCTTTCACTCGCTTTACAGAATATGGCGGCGATATGCGCGTATCTCGGATACGACAAAGACGGCACGGAATACGCAAAGACGGCGATGAAGCTGAACAAAGCGATAGCAAAGCAGTTTTACAATAAAAAAACAAAGCTGTTCAACACCTTTGACGACAAGCATTTTGACGTTTATACCGTGCTGACAAACGCGCTCTGCCTGCTCTGCGGTGCATCGGAGGGTCTTGACACGTCAATGATACTTGAAATTCTCGAGCACAACGGCGGACAGTACGAAAACTTTAAGGTGATACCCAATACGCTTTCAATGAACTCGTTCAGGTTTGACGCGCTTTTAAAAGTTGACGCGAAAAAATACAGAAGCGTGATCTTAGACGAAATAGACCGCGATTATCTTTATATGTTGAGAGAAGGCGCGACGTCCTTCTGGGAGACGATAAACGGCGATTTTGATTTCGGCTACGCGGGCAGTCTCTGCCACGGCTGGAGCGCTTTGCCGATATACTATTATGAGATATTGAACGGGTAAAAGAGTAACGGCGAAAGCAATGCCCGAGCGTCATAAGGCAGTTTTTCACCGCAAGTCCATGCGGTGAGTAAGTGCGTACTTAACAAAAGCAGGCTGAAATTAA